>NZ_PIJF01000055.1:0-20334 GCF_002809985.1 Geobacillus sp. WSUCF-018B | reverse complement strand
AGGTGTTGCCTGCAGATAGGCTGCCAACCAGCCTATCATGCATCCACCTCCGAAGGGGAAACAGGAAACCCCCACTTCGATAAGTGGGGGAGGTTCATTATCTTGGTCGCCGTTTTGGAAAGGAATGATTAGAAGGGAGGATTTTGCATGGCAATCGGCCGAAATGACCCGTGCCCGTGCGGAAGCGGGAAAAAGTATAAGAAGTGCTGCATGAACAAACAGCAGGAGCGTGAAATCAAGCGGGTGCGGCAGCGCCGCTTTTTTGACCAAAAATATGAGCTGTCGCAAATGGTGCAGCGGTTTTTGGATGAATCGCTGTCTTATGATGAACGCGAAGCGGTCAACCGTACATTTCGCCGAATGATCGAACAAAAGGATCATCGTGAAGAGTTGAAGGTGTTTGAGACGCTTTGGCGTTTTTTCCTCCATCGTTATCCGAATGGATTGCGCGGCGTTGAATGGTTTCAACAGGAAAAAGGGCGTCGTCTGTCTCCGGAGCTCAAGGAAATGTTGGACCGCTGGGTTCGACTTGTGCCGCGCCTTGTGCAATTTGTCGATTTGCATGATGAAGGAGGAGTGGCGGTCGACCGGTTGACGGGCGAGAAACTTCTCATGCCGTATTGCGAGACATTGGAGGTTGTGCGCCCTTGGGGCGGCATGTTTGCCTTTTTGGAGCCCTTTGACGGCGGCTATTACGTTTGCGGTGTATCATCGATTGTGGATCCGAAGGGCGTGGAACGGGCGGAAGAGAACATTCGCGTCTTGTTGACGCAAACCGATTGGCCGTATGAAAAGGTAGCCGTTGAACATTTTCTCGATATCGTTGATGCAGGCTATCCTCCGAGGGCGGACGATGTGCAAGAGGAGCGCACGCGATGGACGTATGAATACGAATGCCAGGAAGCCGCTGAGGCGATGAGGAAGCTTGCTTCGATCGGACGCGCTCACATTGATCATGACGATGGGGAGAAAGTGGAAGGTTCATGGTGCACCAATGTGTACCATTATGTCGGAGTGATTTCCCCCAAGCCGATTCATGTGTTTGAATTAGGCGGGTCATTATCCGCTCATCGGTCGCGTCTCGTGTTGTCTACCGAGGAGGAAGGGACGGCCGAACAGCTCGTGTCGCTGCTGCAGGCGTTTGGGTATTCCCCAAAAGAACGAAAACGGGGGACAGAAGCCGTTTTGCGCCGAAAAGGGATCGAAAACGTTTCGCTTCATATTGATTCAGACCCAGACTCTCCCCCTTGGGTGGCAACGATGGCCGGATTGGATGTTCAAATGGAAAAAGCCCTTCACATCCCGCTTGAGAAATGGAATGGAAAAACCCCTCACGAAATGGCACGCGAGGGGCGTGTGCAGGAAGTGGATGAGTGGCTGAAAGAGTATGAATTCCATTTGTTTAACATGCAAGAACGAGCCAATTTGCCGGTGCTCATCGGAGTGAATTCCATTCGCTCCCGTTATGGATTGCCCCCATCTCCGTTTAGCTCATCACATCGTCTTTCGGACTTATGGAAAATGAAATGGATGGGGCCGGAAAGAACCGAGACATTGTTGATCCGCGCGGAATGGGAAGGGATGTATTTTACCGATGACGCATTGGCGTTTTATAACGAAGTCATCGTGAGCGAAGAAAAAGAAGCCAAAGAGGCGTGTTGGGCCGTGGTTTTGCTCGTGTGTGAATATATGACCGAGCGGACGTTTTCATCGTGGGAGGACGTAGGAGAAGAAGACTGGAAACAATGCATCGTCGATCAAATCCCGTCAAGATGGAGTTCGTTTTCATGGGAAGTGGTGAGCCGAGCGCTCGATATGTTGCTTGAGTGGGCCGATTGGCTGGACCGCCGTTATGGAACGAATCATCGAACTGTTATTGGTGCCGTGCTGGAAGAGGTCAGAAGCGAATTGGAACATTGCTTTGCTTTGCTGGATGAATGGAGGGGCGAGAACGGAAAGGCGGATGAGGAACTGATGGCTTGGCAGCTTGCTCGTTTGTTTGGTTTGCCTATTCCCCTTTCCGTCGGTTTCTCGTTTTTCCGCGTCAAGCGTGTGGAACAGGGGAAGGCGGTGCTGGATTGGCTTGCCCATAACCGAACGGTGACATGGGACATTCCGAAGCGGGCAGAGCCGCATCTGTTGCCGGGCATGTATATCGTCGCCGCGACCGATCGCAACGGCAAGCTGGACGATCTTGCCCGCGTGTATCCGCCGTCTTTCTCTCCGTACGTAGAGCCGTGGCTTCAGGCGTTGCAAGAGTGGCCAGACAAGGTGGAGAAAGAACGGGCTGCGTTTCAAGAGCGCCTGCTTGCCTCGTTGTCCCGTTTGCTTCGCCGGCCGTAGGCGTCCCGATGAATAACGGGGCGCTTGTTTCTCTCGGCTCGGCCTCTATGATTCTCCATTATGCAGGCAAGCCCAATGGTAAGAGTCATTCCATATTCTTAGGATTTTGGGCCATCACCATAACGTGTGCTTGATTGAGAAGCAGGGTTTTTCTCGTTTTACCGAGAAACGGATGAGGACGCGAATGATCCAAGAATCCTACACCTTTAGGAGTGCGGAGTGTCAACCGGCATGAAAATCATGGATTGGCTGATTTCTCCTTGGAGAAGGAAATATGGCATGTTTTGAAAAAGCCAAGGGCACCTTTTGGTGAAGAACCAGGATTTTGGTTAGGCATAAAAAATGGAATGCGAATCGATGTTCTCGACATGAGCGGCGGAAGTCCCAAAGTGCTTGCGATATGTGTTGCTGAAAGCAGTTCCATCACACGTTGATCGTGAATGTCTCCCCAAAGTGTTTAGCTGGCCCGAGCGTTAGCGTAGAGGGGGAGAACGTTCAATGACTATGATACAAAGAAAGTAGGTAGCTATATGGTGAAGGCATCGCGAAACAATCTTTGTCCATGCGGCAGTGGGAAAACGTACAAGCATTGTTGTGGGAAGAAAGAAGCAGTATCGATAGAATCTCTAATTGACCGTGAAGTGGCCAAATGTATGCAAGATGTGTTTTCGTTTGCGTTAGAGCGATATGAGGAAGAGCTTGCTTTCATGATGTCTGGTTCTCCATTTCAAGGGCTTCCTAACGAGCTGGAGACCAGCGCCAATTTATTGCTGACGAACTGGGCGATTTTTCACAGACACGTTGATGACAAAGGGATGACAATTTTTTCAGCCTATATGAGAAGCCGGCGCCGCACGCGGTGGCGTCCAGCAGTGCAAACTCATTTGAAGCGATGGGACGAGGCGGTTCCGTCGTTTGACGAGATCATTCATATCGAGGATGAGCGGCGTTTCCTTGTACGCGATCTGTTGACCAGAAAAGAAAAGTACGTCCGTTTTTTGACGCCGGAGGAGCTTCCGTCTGCTAGGGAGGGGGACGTGTTAGTAGGATGCCTCGTTCCGCATGGGGACGAGTGGGCGTACTTCATGAAGGTGCTGCCGATTCCAAAGAGCGGGAAGGATCGGCTTGCGCGGGCGCTTCAAGCGGAATGGAATCCGGATATGAAAACGTGTGAAGTGTTTTTGCGCGAGTCGTTTCCGGAATTGCTTGAAATAGCGGTCCATGAGCTGTTGTGGCAGCTGCTGAGCGAAAAGGACTGGGGGGATCGAGATCAAGATGATGTTTTTCGCGAATTAAAGAAAAAGGAAGAAACAACCTCCTCCCTAGTGCTCAGCGAGGCTGCGTTCCTTTGGCGCGCATATTGCGAAATGGATGAACCGGTCATCAAGAATCCTGCTGTGTATGCGGCTGCACTCCGTTATTTGGCGAGTGAAATGGCTGGAAGAGAATTTGTCAATATGGAAAAGGTTGCGGAACACTACGGCGTTCCTGTAGAGGAAGTGGAAGCCGCTGTGATGGAATTGTTTTTATTTCGCACAGAGTTGCTCGATGATGGAGATGATGAGGGCGAGAATGATGATGAGTGGCTCTTTGACGATGGGGATGACGGTGATGAGATCTGGTTCGACGACGGTGGGATGGAGGATGGCGATGAGCTGGACCGTGCGATTGAGGAATGGCTTGACCAAGTTGAGGAGTTGTTTGATTGCGAGGGCTGGGACGTTGATCAAGTCCATCGCTTGATCGACAAAGCGATCCGAACATGGAAAAAGGACGGGTTGCTTGAAGGAGTCGATGCAGCTGAGTTGCGCAAGGAGCTCGAGGAGCTCGTCTGGGAGACGTTTGCCGAACGGGGATTTTTGTAAGGCGATGGACAAAGCAGGCAACAAAGGACAGATGGGTGCGAAAGAAGGTGCCCTTGAGAGATGACGGATACCTTCTTTCGCATGCGTTACAATCGGATATAGGCCAGCCGCTCGTTCGCTTCCTCGACGTCAAAGGCATCAGGGTCAAAATCTTCGCCTTTCATGTCGTACATCCAGTCTACCAGCTCGCGCAATTCGGGATCGGCAAGAGAGTCTTTTTGCGCCGCCGCTTCCAGCAGCTCCAGGTAGCCATAGACGCCGCCGCAATCCTCGGGAGGGCACGCCCGTTTTCCTTTCAGGCAAGCGGCGCGTTCCAACGGTTTTGGGAGTGTTTCAATCTTTTCAACAGTGACGGTATGGCGCCAGTAGTCGCCAAAATCGTAAATATATAGAAACTTTTGTTTTTCTTCCGTCAGCCATTGCTGTAATGGGATGCGGCGGGCGTCCATCAGTTCTTTTTCCAGCTGAAACGAATCCCAGCCGTCAGGGATGCCGATGAGAACGCTTCCGAAATCGAATTCGTATAAATGGGCTTGTTCCCATCCCATCGCTTCTTGGATGATGAGATGAAGCTCGTGAAATGTCGCATGTCCGGGAACAAGGACGCGCCGCCAAATCGGCGGGCGGATGCCGTTTAATGTGATTTTCAGCTGGTAGGCTGTTTTGGACCGCCGCCGTTTGGAGGGGGGTGCGCTCTTTGGCGCCTCAACCCATCTGCCGTGTGGACGGTCCCGCTCTGTCGGATGGAACATGGCAGACAATTCGTCGATCAGTTTAGCAAGATTGTCGGGGTTCATAGCCCTCGTCTCCTTTCGGATAAACGTTTTGTATAATAGTAGTTTATCCTGTCCATAGTAGAATTTAAACATTATTGATGGAAATATTGAAAAAAGAAAGATGGGAGAGGAGGATGACGCATGTCGATCGGCTGGAATGACCCATGCCCGTGTGGAAGTAGGAAAAAGTATAAGAAGTGCTGCATGAACAAACAGCAGAATCATGAAATCAAACGGGTGCGCCAGCGCCACTTTTTTGGCCAAAAATATGAGCTGTCGCAAATGGTGCAGCGATTTTTGGATGAATCGCTGTCTTACAACGAACAAGCAGTGGCGAGACGGACGTTTTACCAAAAAATAGAGGGTATGAAGTATTTATAATATTTTGGATTTTTTGAAACACTTTGGTGCTTGTTCATTCACCGTTTTCCCAATGGAATGCGCGTCATTGAATGGTTCCAGCGCGACAAAGGACACCGTCTCCCGTTGGAGCACGGAGCGCTTTTGGCGCTTCTGCGTGTTTCTTCATGGGGACGGCTTATCCATTCGGACATCGGTTAGAGAAGCGATGGTGGTATGTCGGCCGTAGCTGGATGGTTCGACTGGGTTGCGCGTTGTGGCTGCTGTCGTGTGAAGAGGCATCATGCAGAAAAAGGAGAGCTATTGTCGGTTGATGGATGCCGCCCCGCTAGTTTTGTCGAGCGGTTTTCCCAAGTGACAGACAGGAAATTCCCCGTTGTGCGCGAACGATATAGTAGACAAATTGGAGACAACGGGGGAGGGAATGCGCATGAGGCGAGGAATATGGCTCGCCCTGTTGTTTTGTTTGCTATGGCTGGCTGCGGCTGCTTGGCCGGTGGGGGCGAAAGGGGAAAAGGAAATGGAGGAAACGAAGCGTCTGGCTGTGGTGACGGCGGATCAGGTGAACGTCCGCCAAGGGCCGGGGGTGCCATACCGTCCATTGGCGAACGTTCACCGCGGCGAGGCGTATCGGCTGATCGAGGTCAAGGATGGATGGGTGAACATCGAGTGGAAACCGAATCGAACCGGGTGGATCGCCGCGCGGTACGTCGCGTTGGCAAAAGAGACGGCCATCGTGCAAGAAAACCGACTCCGCCTTCGACAAGAGCCGAGCAGAGATGGGCGAATTATCGGGCATTTGGCGCGGGGAGAAACGGTATGGATCATCAAGGAAGATGGGGAATGGACGGAAGTGATCGCAGACGGTGCGATCGGCTGGGTGTCTTCAGCATACCTCACTGCGGCTCGGGAGTCATCGATTTCGCATCAAACCGGAATCGTCAACGCCAGTTCGCTCAACGTGCGGGCTGAGCCGTCATTGAAGGCAGCGCGCGTCGGCCGCCTTGTCCGGGGCGAAGAGGTCGAGATTGTGGAAAAGAAACCGGGATGGTACAAAATTGCCTCCCAAACAGGGCTTGATGGGTGGGTGTCATCCGCATATGTGCAGGTAAAGGGTGGACAAGCTAATGAAAAGGAAGCGGAAGTGCCCCAGTCGGCTGGCCGCTCGCTGCCTTCCATCATCGCGCCTAGCGACTCGCGCCTTTATGCAGACAGCTGGACGAGCGGTCCTGTTCAGGCGCTGGCCGGAAAAACGATCGTCCTTGACGCTGGCCACGGAGGTAAAGACAGCGGTGCGAAAAGTGTCGCTGGCGTTAAGGAAAAGGAGTTGACGTTGGGAACGGCGAGGCTTCTAAAAAACAAGCTGCAATCTTACGGCGCTCGCGTCGTGCTGACGCGCTCCAGCGATGAGTATGTGCCGCTGTCGGCGCGTGTTGCCGCCGCCCGCCTGTATCAGGCGGACGCGTTTATTAGCTTGCATTACGACAGCGCCGCTGATCCAGATGCGTCCGGCATCACCATTTACTATTACGATCGGTTTGCGGATTACGAATTGGCGCAATCGTTCCAAGGGCTGTTCAGGCAACTTTCCGCATTGCCGTTTCGCGGCATCGCCTTTGGCGACTATTACGTGTTGCGAGAAAACGAGAAGCCGTCCGTGTTGCTTGAGCTCGGCTATTTAAGCAATCGGTCGGACGCTGCGGTTGTGGCGACAAACGGTTATCAAGAAGCGGTGACGACGGCCATCGTGAACGCCATGCGCCATTATTTTCAATAGTACGCCCCTTTTCTAAAAAGTGGATAACGGATCTACTGCGGCATGACAAAAAGCGCCCCGGATTTTCGGGGCGCTTTTTGTCGCCTCGCCTTGTTTGGATCACCGCTGGCTGACCATAGAGGGCCATTAGCTTTTCAAGGCGTTTGCCTGAGGGCTGCACGGGCGAAAGGGTGGAAGTTGGTTGACACAATAGTTAAAAAAGTATAATATTTATAAAGGATTAGGATAATAATAATCGACTGTTATCCTAATTAACACTATTGTTTTATTATATATCAGAATATTCAATTCATTTTCAAAATAATAGAAATGGGGGATACAATGAAAACGAGAGATGTGCTGTTTACTGGATTGATGCTCTTTTCCCTCTTTTTCGGCGCGGGCAACTTGATTTTTCCTCCGTATTTAGGGATGGAAGCGGGAACGGCCGTATGGCCGGCGGTTCTTGGATTTATCGTCACCGGTGTTGGGCTGCCGCTGTTGTCGGTCGCGGCGGTGGCGTTCGCCAAAGACGGCATCCGTTCGCTCGGCAACGTTGTTCATCCGCTGTTCAGCCTTTGCTTTTCACTCGCTGTGTATTTGGCGATCGGCCCGTTTTTCGGCATTCCGCGCGCGGCTAGCGTCGCCTATGAAATTGGAGCGAAGCCGTTTTTCCCTGAGAGCGGATCTTTGGTGATGTGGCTGTTTACGGGTCTCTTTTTCGCCCTTGTGTACTGGCTCAGCTTAACCCCATCGAAGCTTGTGGATCGAATCGGCCAGCTGTTGACGCCGATGTTGCTGCTTTCCATTGCTGTGCTTTGCCTTACCGGTTTAATCCGGCTTGACGACCCACAGGCGATGCCGGCTGAGAAGTATGCCTCGGCGCCGTTTGTGAAAGGGATGCTGGAAGGGTATTTAACGATGGATACGATCGCGGCCCTTGCCTTTGGCATCGTCGTCATTCATGCGCTCCGTGACCGCGGGGTGGACCGGCCGGCGTTGCAGGCAAAAGCCACGGTGCAAGCCGGATTGATCGCTGGATTGGGACTCGCGCTCGTTTATGGCGGTATTGCCATCATTGGTGCTAGAATGGCTGGTGTCGGCTCATTTGCCAACGGAGCCGAGCTATTGTCATACGTGTCATCGCTGCTGTTTGGCAGCGGAGGGAAGTTGCTGTTGGGCGTGATCGTGGCGCTTGCCTGCTTAACAACGGCGGTTGGTCTAGTCGCTGCTTGTGCGCAATACTTTCAAGAGCTCACCCCGACTGTTTCGTACCGAACGTATGTCATTGTATTAACCTTATTTAGCTTTTTGATGTCAAACCTCGGCTTAAATGCGTTGATCGCTGTTTCCGTTCCAGTGTTGACGATGCTGTATCCATTGGCGATCGTGCTCGTCGCCCTGTCGTTTTTCCACCGCTTTTACCGTGGTTCGGCGAAAGTGTACGGGATGGCGTTGCTCTTTACCGGCATGTTCAGCCTGTATGACGGTTTGAAAACGATCGGGCTGGAGACGGCATGGTTAGAACCGCTCCTCTCATGGGCGCCGCTGTTTTCAGTCGGGCTCGGCTGGGTTGTCCCTGCGCTGATTGGCGCTGCGCTTGGCTTGATGATCGATCGGCCGTCCGCAACGAAACGGAAACATGCGGCGTAAAGGGCTGACTCAAAAGGTCATGTACGCCCGGTCGGGGGAATAATATGAATATAAAATCCGTCTGATGTATATATATGGAAGAAGGGAGGATGCCTCGTTGCTTTTGGGGCATTCTCTTTTTTGTGTGGAAAATAGTTTTTTGTTCGAGCAACGGGGCGGAACCCGTGAAAACCGGCAGGCGATTCGATATAATGAGGACAAGCGACGATCGCCGCAATGGATGAAAAGGTGTGAGGAATCGTGAAGATAGCGATTGCGGGAACGGGATATGTTGGACTTGTGACCGCGGCTTGTCTGGCCGATAAAGGGCATGATGTGACATGCGTCGATGTGAACGAAGAGAAAATTCGCCTATTAAATGAAGGGATCGTCCCGATTTATGAGCCGGGGCTTGACTCGCTTATTCAGCGAAACGGCGTTCGCCTTCGCTTTACGACCAACGATGTGGAAGCGTATCAACGGGCGGAAGTGATCATGATCGCCGTCGGCACGCCGCCGCAGCCGGACGGGTCTGTGCGGCTTGATGATGTATGGGGCGCATTGCGACGCATCGCCGGGGCGGCCGAACGCGATTGCCTTGTCGTTATCAAGTCGACCGTGCCCGTCGGCACTGGCGATGAAGCCGCCCGTTTTTTGGCGGAAAACGGACGGCCGGAGGTGAAATTCGACGTCGTATCCAACCCGGAGTTTTTGTCGCAAGGAACGGCAGTGCGCGATACACTGCAGGCGCCGCGCATTGTATTGGGAGTGGATTCGGACCGGGCTGAGCGGGTGATGAAGGAGCTGTACGCCCCGTTTGCCCTCCCGTACGTCGTGACGGACCGGAGAAGCGCTGAGATGATCAAGTATGCGGCCAATGTGTTTTTGGCGTTGAAAATTTCGTACATCAACGAGATCGCCAATGTATGCGAGTTGGTAGGCGCTGATATTCAGGCGGTGGCGGAAGGAATCGGCATGGATCCGCGCATCGGCCGCCGCTTTTTGCGCGCCGGCGTCGGGTATGGAGGCTCATGCCTGCCGAAAGATGCAAATGCCCTCTATTCCTTGGCGGCTTCCCACGGCTATTCGCTCAAAACGGTATGGGCGGCGATCGACGTCAATGAGAAACAAAAATGGAAACTTCTTGACAAAGCGCGTCTGCACATTGGGGATTTCCGCAACCGGACGGTCGCCGTGCTTGGCGCCGCATTCAAGCCGGGCACCGATGATGTGCGCGAGTCTCCTGCCTTGGCGAACATCGAGCGGCTCATTGCCGAAGGAGCAGTCGTGCGCGTCTGGGACCCAGCTGCTCTCGAACATGTCGTCCGCCGTTTTGGCGATGCGGTTGTTTGTTGCGAGACGATCGAGGAAGCCATTCGCGGCGCGGATGTTTGTTTCATTTTCACCGAATGGCCGGCTGTGCTGCAATTTGACCTTCACCGTTACAAGACGCTGATGAAAACACCGCTTGTGGTGGATGGGCGGAATTGCTACGACCCGAAGGCGGCCGAAGCCGCCGGCTTAATCTACGAGTCGATTGGGCGGCCGGTGGTGGGTGGAGCGACAGGCGTTTCGCTATACGCACCGGTCGCTACACAAGCAGAAAAAGAGGGGTAAAGAAAGCAGCTGTGCCCCATCTGTTCTCTGGCGATGGTTCGTCCCCAGCGATGGCGGGAGGCGCTGCCTGCTGAAGGAATTGGATGGCATTGCGATGCTGAGGATTGTTCGTTTAAGCGCTTTCTAAAAACGTGGTGATGCATTTTTGTATCTGCAACGAGCCGTTGGGGGAGTTTGAGGAAGAAAGTGAATCGGACGAGGGTGTTGTTTGCCGATAGGACGGGGATAGTGAGGAGGTGTGCTCCATTCGTATTCGATTAGGCATATTTGGTGCGGACGATTCGCTGTCCATGATTCAGGCGGTGGCGCAAGAGTACAAAGAGCTTGTTTGCGTTCCCGTTGTGTATTGGGATGAAAGTGAAGTGATCGATTTGATCCGCCCGCTCGCGTCAGAGGTTGATATGTGGTTGTTTTCCGGACAAGTGCCGTATTCGATCGTCAAGCAGTCCGGTGAGGTCGATGCGCCGCTGTTTTATGTTCCACATATTGGTGCCAGCTTGTACCGCACACTGCTGCAGGCGCACTATACGGAGCAGATTCCGGTCAGCCGACTTAGTTTTGACACGTACGAGCGTCGCGAAATCGAACGGCTGCTGGAAGAGGCGGGCATCGAAGAATCGATTCCATACGTCAAGCATTACGAGGGAGGCATTTCGGCCCAGGAACTGTCCGACTATCATTACACCCTTTGGAAACAAGGGAAAACGGAAGCAGCGGTCACCTGTTTGCGGACAGCCCATCTCGAACTGGAGAAACTCGGGATGCCGGTGTATCGGGTATTGCCTGCCCGCTCGGCGGTGGAGGCGGTCATCCAAACAATCATTCGCACCGGACAGATGCTACAGGCGCAAGATGCGCAAATCGCCGTGCAAATGATTGAAGTCGATGCGATGCAGGCGGCCTCCCCAGAGACATTTTCGACCGATGACATATATCGTCTGGAGATGAAGACAACGGAAAAATTGCTACGGTATGCAAAAAAAGTCCAAGGGTCGCTGAAAAGCGCCGGACCGGGCCGCTATGTCATTTTTACGACAAGGGGCGCATTAAAAGAGATCACCGATGGCTATAAAACGGTCCCCTCGGCCGAGGAGACGGAGCTCCTTTACGACGAAGTCATCGCGTGCGGAATCGGCATCGGCCGAACGGCGTATGAGGCCGAAATTCAGGCTGGGAAGGCGTTTTTGCATGCGAAACAAAGCGGACGGGGTGCGTGGATGGTGGTGTTTGATGATGGAACGATCTCGGGTCCGTTAGGAAAAAGTGTGCACCTCCGCTATTCGCTCGGCGGCGGAGAACTGCGGCAGCTGGCGGAGCGGACGGGATTAAGCGCCGCGACGCTCTGCAAATTGAAAGCCATATTGCAAAAACGCGGAACCAACGAGATCGAAGCGCATGAGTTGGCTTCTTATATGCGGATTGTGCCGCGCAGCGCCCGCCGGATTTTAAACCAATTGGAGACCGTGGGCCTTGCCGAAGTGGCCGGGGAGACAAACCCGTATCCGCGCGGGCGTCCGCGCAAAGTATACCGCATTTTCTTATAATCGCTCGATCAGCTTCTGTCTTTAGCGCCAGGCAGAAGTTTTTTGTTGTCTTGAAGATGTTTTTGTTATTTGTATTATTTGAAAATTTGCTCTATTTCCATTATAATTAAGGACATATCCGAAAATCATCCGTAATTGGCGTGAGGGGAGGATAGCTTGATTCAAGGGGAACGTCTTTGGCAACGGCTCATGGAACTAGGGGAGGTCGGCAAGAAACCAAGCGGCGGCGTCACGCGCCTCTCGTTCACTGCTGAAGAGCGGAGGGCGAAAGACTTGGTCGCTTCCTACATGCGCGAAGCCGGGCTTTTCGTATATGAAGACGCGGCTGGCAACTTGATCGGACGGAAAGAAGGGGCGAATCCGGATGCTCCGGTCGTCCTTGTTGGGTCTCATCTCGATTCGGTTTACAACGGCGGCTGCTTTGATGGACCGCTCGGGGTGTTGGCTGGCGTGGAAGTTGTTCAGACGATGAACGAGCACGGGGTTGTGACGCACCACCCAATTGAAGTAGTGGCGTTTACGGACGAAGAAGGAGCGCGCTTTCGTTTCGGCATGATCGGCAGCCGCGCGATGGCGGGGACGTTGCCTCCGGAAGCGCTCGAGTGCCGCGACGCGGAAGGGATTTCCCTCGCTGAAGCAATGAAACAGGCGGGGCTTGACCCGGACCGCTTGCCGCAGGCAGCACGAAAACCAGGAACGGTGAAAGCCTATGTCGAACTGCACATCGAACAAGGACGGGTGCTGGAGGAGGCTGGTCTTCCAGTTGGCATCGTCACTGGCATCGCCGGTCTGATTTGGGTGAAATTTACCATCGAAGGAAAAGCGGAACATGCCGGCGCCACGCCGATGTCGTTGCGGCGCGACCCGATGGCCGCCGCCGCACAAATTATCGCGATCATTGAAGAGGAAGCAAGACGAACAGGGACAACGGTCGGTACTGTAGGACAGTTGCATGTATATCCGGGCGGTATTAATGTCATTCCGGAACGGGTCGAATTTGTGCTCGATTTGCGCGACTTGAAGGCTGAGGTGCGCGATCAAGTATGGAATGCCATAGCCGCGCGGGCAGAGACGATCGCCAAGGAGCGGAACGTTTGCCTCACGACCGAGCGGCTGCAAGAAATGGCGCCGGTGCTATGTTCCGATGAGGTGAAGCGCGCGGCAGAGGCGGCGTGCCAAAAACTTGGCTATCCGCCGTTTTGGCTGCCGAGCGGCGCAGCCCATGACGGCGTACAGTTGGCTCCGATTTGCCCGATCGGGATGATTTTTGTCCGCTCCCAAGACGGGGTGAGCCATAGTCCGGCGGAATGGAGCACGAAAGAAGACTGCGCCGCTGGAGCAGAGGTGCTTTATCATACGGTGTGGCAACTGGCCCAAGGGGAATAACGAAAAAGACAAACGAACAGGGGGAGATTATGGATGACAAAGGAAGAAATCAAACGGCTCGTCGATGAAGTGAAAGCGGACGTCATCGACTGGCGCCGCCACTTGCACGCCCATCCCGAATTGTCGTTCCAGGAAGAGAAAACGGCGCAGTTTGTGTACGAGACGCTGCAATCGTTCGGCGGTCTCGAGATTACCCGTCCGACGAAAACGAGCGTGATGGCGCGCCTTGTCGGCCCAAAGCCAGGCCGGGTCGTCGCCATTCGCGCCGATATGGACGCGCTGCCGATTCAAGAGGAAAACACGTTTGAATTTGCCTCCAAAACCCCAGGCGTCATGCATGCGTGCGGGCATGACGGCCATACGGCGATGCTGTTGGGGACGGCGAAAATTTTTGCCCAGCTTCGTGATCACATTCATGGTGAGATTCGCTTTTTGTTCCAACACGCGGAAGAACTGTTCCCCGGCGGGGCGGAAGAGATGGTGCAAGCTGGCGTCATGGACGGGGTGGACGTCGTCATCGGCACCCACCTTTGGTCGCCGCTTGAGCGTGGAAAAATCGGCATTGTGTATGGACCGATGATGGCCGCACCCGACCGCTTTTTCATCCGCATCATCGGCAAAGGCGGCCACGGGGCGATGCCGCATCAAACGATCGATGCGATCGCCATCGGGGCGCAAGTCGTGACGAACTTGCAGCACATCGTCTCGCGCTATGTCGATCCGCTCGAGCCGCTTGTTCTGTCCGTGACACAATTTGTGGCGGGTACGGCCCATAATGTCCTGCCAGGGGAAGTCGAAATTCAAGGGACAGTGCGCACGTTCGACGCCGAGCTGCGCCAGACGGTGCCGCAATGGATGGAGCGCATTGTCAAAGGGATCACCGAAGCGCACGGCGCCTCGTATGAGTTTCAATTTGACTACGGCTACCGCCCGGTCATCAACTACGATGAAGTGACCCACGTCATTGAGGAAACAGCGCGCGAACTATTGGGCGAAGAAGCCGTCGCCCGCTTGAAACCGAACATGGGCGGCGAAGATTTCTCCGCTTTTTTGCAAAAAGCGCCGGGCAGCTTCTTTTACGTCGGCGCCCGAAACGAAGAAAAGGGGATCGTGTACCCGCATCACCATCCGCGCTTTACGATCGACGAAGACGCGCTTGAGATTGGCGTGCAAATGTTTGTCGCCGCGACGTTGAAACTGTTGGCGGGGGCGGAATAGCTGTTTTCGCTTGACATATCCAAGGAGGGAGAGAAGATGAAAAGCATCCGTTGGTTAATGATTGTCCCATTTATCGGCATGCTCGGCGGCGTTCCTTTTGTGAATCAAGTGACTCCGTACGTGTTTGGCATGCCGTTGCTTCTCTTTTGGCTGGTCGCTTGGGTGATCGCCACTTCGGTTATCATGGCCATCGTGTATCGTTTTGACCCTGCGGTGAAGGAGGATGAGCAGACATGAACTCAGCCTTAGTGATGATTTTTGTTTTCTTGTTGCTGTCTCTTTATCTAGGGGTGCAGGCGCGAAAAGGAAAAGACATGAATTTGGAGCAATGGACCGTCGGTGGGCGCGGATTTGGCACAGTTTTCGTTTTCCTCCTGATGGCCGGTGAAATTTACACAACGTTCACGTTCCTTGGCGGAAGCGGTTGGGCCTATGGAAAAGGGGGGCCGACGTTTTACATCATTGCCTACGGCTGCCTGGCCTATGTGTTATCATATTGGATGCTTCCGAAAGTATGGAAGTACGCGAAAGAACATCGATTGATGTCCCAATCGGACTTTTTCGCCCGCAAGTACAACAGCCCGATGTTAGGAGTGCTCGTAGCGCTTGTTGGGGTGGTGGCGCTCATTCCGTATTTAGTATTGCAACTCAAAGGGTTGGGCATCATCGTTTCCCAAGCTTCCTACGGTACGATTCCCCCGACTGCCGCTATTTGGATCGGGGTGTTGGCAGTAACCGTCTACGTGATGATTTCAGGCATTCACGGTTCGGCATGGACAGCTGTTGTGAAAGACATTATGATTTTGGTGGTGGCCGTCTTTTTAGGGATCTATCTTCCGTTCCATTATTATGGTGGGATTCAATCGATGTTTGAGGCGGTTGAGCAGGCAAAACCTGGCTTTTTAACGTTGCCGGACAAAGGCATGAGCATCTCATGGTTTATTTCGACAGTGTTGCTGACGGCACTCGGATTCTATATGTGGCCGCACACGTTCGGGTCGATTTATTCGGCGAAAAGCGCCAATGTTTTTCGGAAAAATGCGATTGTTTTGCCGATTTACCAACTCGTGTTGCTGTTTGTCTTTTTCGTCGGTTTTGCCGCGATTTTGCAAGTGCCGGGGTTGCAAGGGTCGGATGCTGATTTGGCGTTGTTGAAATTGTCAGTCCAAACGTTTGATCCTTGGGTGGTCGGATTGATTGGCGCCGCTGGGTTGCTCACGGCCATGGTGCCAGGGTCGATGATTTTAATGACAGCATCAACCCTGTTGGCGAAAAACGTGTACCAAGTGATTGTGCCGTCTGCTACAGATGAGCAAGTCGCGAAACTGGCGAAATACCTCGTCCCGATCATCGCCCTCGTCTCCTTGTACTTTACGTTCCGGGGCGGGGATACGATCGTGGCGTTGCTTCTGATGGGGTACAGCCTTGTGACCCAACTGTTCCCATCATTTGTGCTCAGTTTGACGAAGCAAAACTTTGTCACGAAGCAAGGGGCGTTTGCCGGCATTTTAGCTGGTGTAGCCACCGTAGCGTATATTAACTTGTCAGGCAGCAGCGTCGGCACCATGTTTCCATCGTTGCCGCAAGCCGTGCAAGATTTGAACGTTGGCATTGTCGCTTTGATTGTCAACACTGTCGTGACAGTTGTGGTGAGTTGGATTCCGTTTGGCCCAGTTACGGTGAAAGAAGGAAAACGGGCGATGTAGGAAAAAAAGCTTTATTTTCCTTCATGGGATAGGAAAGAAAGTGGAAAAGAGGAGGCATAAGCGGGCGTGCTTGTGCCTTCTTTTTTGTGTAAGATGAAGATGGTTAGGCGATTTTTACGATTCCGATCATCGCGGTTGAGGCAGAATCTAGCTGTAAAGAGCGTGGACAAAATCGCCGTCAAGCGTAGCGAAGTAGTCATAATGATGATATGTTGCAATGGTGTAGTGCAAGGCATCATAGGCTTCGAGCTGAAGGAGCCGCATTTGAGCCAAGGCTAAATCTTGAATGTTGGCAAGCATCGATGTATATAGACGCTTGTCCAAAATGTTCATCTATGGCATCTTCATATGTCATCACAAACGACATAATCGGCTACCGTCCTTGTTTGTAGATGTCCACTAATTTTTTGCCAAAGGGAGAAGGTTTGGCTATTTTTTTCCGTAATTCGGCAAATGAAAGATCCTTATCCGGTTTGTTGGCCTGTTCCGTGCAAGACAGTGTCACCCTCATTTTCGTTTCCAAAGCGGAGGGCATATTGATCACCTCATTGATTCTCCTTTCTAAAAAATAATGCTGACCGAAAAAAATGTACACATTTTCCTTTTACTACTATACCCATACCCTTGTTCATGAAAACATAAACTAGGGAGAGAATCTCCCTTAAAAGGGGAATGGGTGAAAGAAAAGAGGGGAACGGAAAAGAAGGCTTCTTTCCAGCCTGTGAGCGAACGATTTTAAAACAATGGTAAAGCAGCTTTCAAAAAAGAAAATGGAAAAAGATCACCCTCCCTGTTATGATGATAAAGGGTTCAGCGAACAAGGTGTCTACTTTCGTTTGTTGTGTAGGTACCATGTTTTGTTGGGAAAAAGGTTGTTGGCAGGTGAAACGATGAGAGCTTTCCTTTCCCGCTGGCTCCCCGTCATTCTCTGGTGCCTCGTCATTTACAGCTTCAGCGAGTCTTCCTCGTTCACTGGGGCGAATACGGCGCATGTGCTGCAGGTGATTTTATCGTACTTGCCGTTTGGCGGCGGGGATGAAGAGGGGTCGTCATTTTTGAATTTTTTGATTCGCAAAGCGGCGCATTTGACCGAGTTTGGCATTTTGGCCGCGCTTGTGTGGCGGGCGCTTGCGCCAAAACGGTTTGCGTATGCGGGCGCTTGGCTGTTTGCGACGGTGTATGCGGCAACCGACGAGTGGCACCAATCGTTTGAACCGGGGCGGACGGCGACGCCAAAAGACGTGGTGATTGATTCATGTGGGGCGCTCCTGGCGCTTTTGATTGTATGGGCTTGCCGCTGTTGGGCAAGGACCAAGCATCGGGCGGTCAAACGCGGCGTATAATAGAACAAAGCTCTCCCATCGTATAGATTTAGATGTAAACGGAAAGAATGGCCAATAACGAGTTTGCGAGAAAAGGGAGAGAGGGCCATGGTCGCGTTTATCGCAGGAATGTTTGTGGGTTCGTTTGTGATGCTCGTCATCATGAGCATGATGGCGGTGGCGAAACGGGCGGATGAAGCAAGCGAACGGTGGAGGGAAAAGTGAGAAGTCCCTTGCGGCAGGCAAGGGATTTTTTTTGAAAATGCTGTGCGATCATGTTTATGTCAGCTTGCAAAAAAGGCCGCACATTGTTTGAGAACCGCCGTGAAAGACCGGCGAAGCACAACGGATTCGAAAAGTTGAAGGGGATAAAATTATGTTTTTTGTAAGGTTTTTTAGTTTGAGAAACGTTGCTGGGGAGCAACATTTCCCCTTAAATCACTAGTATTTAAAAAAAGCTTGATGGCGCACAAAAAATAGGATATACTATGTGTAACCGGTTACACATAGACAGAAAAGAAGGAAGCGAACATGGCAACGATTCGTGATGTGGCAAAGCGTGCAGGTGTCTCCGTCGCCACCGTTTCGCGTGTGTTAAATCAAAATGGATATGTTAATGAGGAAACGGAAAGACGGGTTAGACAGGCGATGAAAGAGCTCAATTATAAACCGAATGAAGTGGCGAGAGCTCTGTTTAAAAAGACATCGAAAACAGTCGGACTCATTGTCCCTGATATTACCAATCCGTTCTTTCCCGAACTCGTTCGCGCGGTGGAAGATGTGATGAATATTTATGACTATACGGTCATTCTATGCAATTCCGATGAGAAAGTAGAAAAAGAACGAGAATACATCGAAGTGTTAAAGCAAAAATATGTGGACGGCGTCATTTTGACCACGAATCAGTTCGCGCCGGAAGAAGTCGAGGAATGGGATGTTCCGATTGTCGTGCTCGACCGTCCGTTGCATGAGCGTTATTCGTCGGTGGTCGCGGATAATTACGAGGGAGCTCGTTTAGCGACGCGGCATTTGTATGAAGTGGGCTGCCGGCGGATTGCCCATATTCAAGGGCCCAACCACGTGGTGAACGCCATGGAGCGTTTCCGTGGCTATCAAGATGAAATGAGGGCGTTAGGGTTGGGAGATCGTCAGCTCGTCATTCAAGGGAATTACCAGTTGAAGCAGGCGAAAGAAGCGGTGATGGCCGCGTTGGCTGAACATGATATGGACGGGATCTTTGCCGGCAACGACGCGATGGCGGTCGGTGCTTTGAAAGCGGTTCAGCAATGCGGGCTGCGGGTTCCGGATGATATTGCCATTATTGGCTACGACGGCATCCCGCTGACGGAAATGACAACACCCGAACTATCGACCGTGTCTCAGCCTATTTACGAAATGGGGGCCATGGCGGCAAGAATTTTAATTAAACAAATTGAGGGGAAGCCGCTTGAGAAGCTCCATTATCAACTTCCGGTTCAACTTGTGGTGCGGCAGTCGACGTCAAGGAGGGGATTGACTTGAACAAACCAACCATTACGGTGATCGGCAGCATCAACATGGACTTAGTCACTGTGGCGGCGCGATTTCCAAACCAAGGAGAGACGATTTTAGGCGAACAGTTTCTCACCACTCCCGGCGGCAAAGGGGCGAACCAGGCGGTGGCCGCCGCCCGCCTCGGCGCCGATGTACGGATGATTGGCGCGGTGGGGGATGATGCGTTTGGTCAAGAGCTCATCCGTTCGTTACAAAATGAGGGCATTTCCGTCGATTATGTGAAACCGGTTACACATGGGAGTACAGGCATTGCTTCCATTACGATTTCTGAGCGGGACAATCGGATCATCGTCGTTCCTGGGGCGAATCATGCGCTTACGCCGGAAGATCTCGATTCATGTGAATCCGTGATCGCCGAAAGCGATGTTTGCTTATTGCAGCTCGAGATTCCGCTTCCCGTTGTGGAACGGGCGGTTTCGCTCGCCCATCGCCATGGTGTGCGCGTCATCGTCAACCCCGCTCCGGCGCAGCCGCTGCCGCCGTCGGTGCTTGAGCAGGCGAGTTTCTTGACGCCCAATGAACATGAACGGACGATTTTGTTCGACAAGATGGACGAAGGAGCGTTTGCCGATAAGCTGATTGTCACCGAAGGGGCAAAAGGGGTGCGCATTTGGCAAGATGGACAAGAACGGCTCATTCCAAGTTTCCAAGTTCCCGTCGTGGATACGACAGGCGCGGGCGATACGTTTAACGGTGCGCTTGCCGTGGCGCTGGCGGAAGGGAAGCCGCTTGATGAAGCGTGCCGATTTGCCAATGCGGCGGCGGCCTTGTCCGTGACGAAACTCGGGGCGCAAGCTGGGATGCCGAGACGAGAGGAGGTGGAATCATTTTTGGCCGAACAGGAACGAAGTCAATGAGGCAAAAAGTCGATGTGCTACTGGTCAACCCGACGGACTCAAGCGCTGTCACGTCTGCGATTGAATCCGCCAACAGCGCCAACATCCCGGTCATTACCGTCGACCGCAGCGCGGACGGCGGGAAAGTGGTCACCCATATCGCTTCTGACAATGTGGCAGGAGGAAAAATGGCGGTGCAATTTATCGTCGACCACTTGAAAAACGGCGGAAACATTGTGGAATTGGAAGGGATTCCGGGCTCCTCGGCCGCACGTGAACGGGGAGAAGGATTCCACCAAGTGATCGACAAAGCAGCCAATGTCAACTACCCCCACTTAGCTAACGCTTGAAGTGGGGGCTTGCAACTCCCCAGAAGTGCAAACGGACTTCGTCCTCCTTCCTTGACTTGGGGTTGCATC
>NZ_PIJF01000054.1:0-21026 GCF_002809985.1 Geobacillus sp. WSUCF-018B | reverse complement strand
ACACGCCTCAAAGAATAAGGATTGCTTGAAGCAGTCAAACTTCTTTGGAAGCCCCCACTTCAAATTTTCGCTAGAAAATTAAGTGGGGGTAGTTCACGGTTGAAATGGACGCCTCGGCCCATTGCCCAACAACCCCCTTGCTTATTACGATGGGGATTTCAGGCCGAAAGTATGCAAAAAAAAGAAGGGAAAAACTCCCTCGAGACCTAAAGTCCAGCGTATTCTTCCGTTTCGTCCGGCTGACAGGCGCCGGCTTGTTCCAGCTCGCGCACTAAGTCGCGATATTGGGCAAGCGAAATTTCCCCGCGCAAATAAAGGCGACGGGCGAAATCGAGCAGTTCGTTCGCCTCAGCCGGCTCGCAATGTTTGACCGCCATGAACTTATGTTTCAATTCCGTGATGCTCATTGATGCTTTTCCCCCTTCCCCTTTTTTACATCGTACCATGAAAATAGGAGGAAAGGGCGATTTCCGAAAATTAAAACTTCCGACAAGAGGTGACATGTCCGCGCGCACGCGGCCCAGTATACACACATATATTAGTGGCAGCTGATCCCCTGTTTTCGCTGGGGGAATCGATGATCAAAGATGGGGGAGGACACACATGCACCGTTATCCGCGACAAATTTCGCCGCCGCCCGCCCACGGACCATACAGCTTCGGCGGCCATTGGCCCTACTCATACGGCTGGCCCTTCCACCTTCCGTCGGCGCCCATTCATTGGCCATATGCTTCGCCATTCCACGCTGCCGCGCCTTCGCACCCGATGCCATACCCGAAACCAGGGCCGCTGCTGCCGCCGCCGCGCCCGTCTTTTCTCGCCCAGTTAAAAAACAGTGACGGGACGTATGATATTAACAAAATGATGAACACGATGGGGCAGATGATCAATGTCGTCAATCAAGTCAACGGCATGTTAAAAGGGCTGCTCAGCACGTTTAAAAAGTAACGAAGCCGCTCCCCCAGCGGAGCGGCTTTGCCCTGTCAAATGAGCAGCTCGTACACTTCATTCAGCTGGTAGACGCGCTCATAATCGCGCTCATCCATCGCGTAGCGGATTTCATGGGGCAAAATGCGATCCAAAAAGGCGCTCTCTTCTTGCGTCAAGTCGCGGACAAACTCGCCCTCGCCCCGGTACGGTTTGCTGATCAGCTTTTTGTAAATACGCTTTGGCGTCTCATCATGGCAGTCCAAATAATTGGACAAAATTTCCCGCAAATAGGCGAGCGTTTGTTCCATCACGATCCGCCCCCTTCAAAAAACGAGACAAACGTTCGACTGACGTTTGGTTTGCCTTCCGCATACGGGTTTTCTTCTGTGACGCGGTCTGGATCGAGATTCGTTTTGATGACAAGCCGCGGCTCAGCGGACGGCTCATTGATCAGCTGGTCGTTCAACTGTTTGAAATCGGGCAGTTTGGCCATTCGTTTTGCACCTCCTAACAGTAGCGTAGCTTAGCAGTGTCGAAAGTATGTATGGCGCGGTTATGTTCCGAAAAAACGCGCAACCTAATCGCAGACGGCAAGGAGGTGACAAACAGTGACCAACCGCAACGACAACCGGGAACGGAAAAATAAGTATCCACACAATCGTGAAGAAATCGCCAAGGAATGGGACATCCAAAAAGATCCGACGCCGGAACACAACAACCGGTATGGAAGCCCTTCGCATAAACAATAGAAGCCCGATGGGAAAAAAGCCGCTCCCGACATGGGGAACGGCCTTTTTAATGGCTTGGGTGGACGGAAGGCGCTTCTTTGGATTTTAATCGATATCGATGTATTTCCGTTTTTGCGGCAGGCGAATGACGAGTGTACCGTTTTGGAATGAAGCTTTCACTTCATGTTCGGCCACCGGATACGGAAACGGAATCATCCTCGCCACGCGTCGCCGCTGCTGGCGCCGTTCGTATACATGGCCGTTGTCGTCGGACGATTCGATCGTTTCATGGTGATCGATGACAAGTTGCAGCCCGTCTTCATGCCACTGCAGGCTAATTTGATCCCGCTTGATGTCCGGCAGACGGACGATGATTTGATAGTCGCGCTTCGTTTCTTTCACCTCGATCGGGATGTACGCCGCGGCAAATGTTTGGGCGAAGTAATCGTCAAGCGTTTCAAACAGTTTTTGCAATGGTCGTTCATCGAACCATTGGTTCACGAGTTTCCGCAAATGATGGAACGGGTGATCGCCGCCTCCGTTTGCAGGCGGTTGAAACGGTCCGTTCATTGCACTCCCTCTCTTTCCATTCCGCAAAGTGGCAAGGTTCCTCCGCCCGCCGTTTCCGCCGCTTGGACGGCCGGCAGCCATAGAGGCGATCCGCTTTATTGTCAATGTATGTACGGACGGGAAAAAAAGTCACTTTCCGCTTTTTTTAGCGATTTCTCATGCGGTTTTAACCCGTTTGGAATATAATGACATCACCATCCATGGTCATGCGCACAAATACCGCTGCCGCCCACCGGCGTTTGCCATTGAGGAGCTGCTGGCCCGCATCCGCGCCTTGTTCCGCCGCGTTCATTCTGAAGCCGACGGGCAAGTGTTGGCGTTTAAAGATTTGGTCGTTGACACGCAGGCGCGCACGGTAAAAAAGGGGGACGAGTTTATCGAGCTGACGAAGCGCGAGTACGATTTGCTCGTCGCCTTTATGCAAAACATCAACGTCGTCTTGACGCGCGATGTGCTGCTTGACAAAGTGTGGGGGTTTGACGCCGAGGTGGAGACGAACGTCGTCGATGTCTATGTCCGCTATTTGCGGCAAAAGCTCGATGAACACTATAAGGAACGATATATCCAAACGGTGCGCGGCACGGGATATGTGATGCGGCCATGAAGAGGGAGGCGATTCGCCGGCTTTCGCTGAAAGGGAAGCTGACCGTTTTGTCGGCCGGGGCGATTTTCATTACGTATTTTGTGTTTACGTTTTTGCAATATCATATGGTCAAACAATGGCTGCTGAAGGAAGAAGAAAAAACGATGGAACAAACGGTGGCGGAAATTGAAACGTATTACGCGGAAAAACGTAATATATCATGGGAAGATGTTCGCCGCCGCCGTTCGTTTCTGGAAAAACTGAATGAGCGCTATCAGCTCATCCGTGTCACCGACGAGAAGGGAAACGTCGTCGTCTCGGTGTCAAACGGCGCCGCCGTCTCGCTCTCGCCAAGCGATATGCCCGATCGGTTGAAAATGGATGAGCATTTCGTCAACAACGAACGGTTTTTGCTGCTGCGCAAGCCGCTTCATATCGGACATTTGCACGGAACGATTGAAATCGCCCGCCGGTTGACGAAGTTTCAACAAGTAACGAACATGCTTTTCCTTATTATGACGGTGATCGGTTTTGGCGCGATGGCGGCGAGCGCCTTCGCCGGGCGGTTTATGGCGCAACGGTTCATCAAACCGCTAAAAACGTTGGCGGAAACGATGGCCGACATCAAAAACAACGGGCTGAAACAGCGGATTGATGTGCCTCCGGCGCGCGATGAAATGGCCGAGCTGATGATAATGTTCAACAGCATGATGGATGACATTGAGCGCACCTTTGCCATGCAGCGGCAATTCGTCGAAGATGCGTCCCATGAATTGCGCACGCCGCTTGCCATTTTGCAAGGCCATCTTTCGTTGCTGCAGCGGTGGGGGAAGCACAACCCGGAGATTTTGGAAGAATCGCTCGAGGCGGCCATGAAAGAGGCGGAGCGGCTCAAGCGCCTCGTCCTTGAACTGCTTGACTTGTCGCGCGCTGAGGCGATCGTGATTCCAAAAGAGATTGCTCCTATTGACGCTGCTGCGGCCATCGGGCAAATCGTGAAAAATTTCCGCGTTTTGCATCCCGATTTTCAGTTTCTTGTTGATCAGCCGGAAACGCCGCTGCCGCGTCTGGCGATGGCCAAGCATCATTTTGAACAATTGCTGTTCATTTTGCTTGACAATGGGGTAAAATATTCTCAACGGGTGAAAAAAATCACCATTTCTCTGCGAGAGGAAGGGCCATTTGTGACGGTCGCCGTCCGCGACCATGGCATTGGCATTCCGAAAGACGAGCTGAAAAACGTTTTTTTGCGCTTTTATCGCGTCGACAAGGCGCGCAGCCGCGAACAAGGCGGCGCCGGGCTCGGCCTTTCGATCGCCAAGGAAATCATCGATAAATACGGCGGGCAAATTACAGTGGAAAGCGAGATCGATCAAGGAACGACGGTCGAACTGGCCATTCCGAAAGCGGAATAGGAGGAGAGTGAGAGACATGGGACATTCCCATGGCGAAGAGACGGCAGGCAAAAAAGCGATTCATCACGTCGTCGAGAAGTTCCGCAAGCGCGGGGTGAAAATTGCGACATGCAAGCCGCGGACGATGATGTCGCTTGAATGCTTAGACGAGGTTGACAAATTGAGAGGGTGAGCAGAAGGAAGAGGATGGGGACGAAACAACACATCATTCCCGCCATAAAGACGATGAAGCAGTTCGAAGCTTTTTTGGCAAGCGGCTACGAAATGGGAGTGCTGCTTGAGGTACATATCGCCCAGTTAAAAAGCGTTTTTCATTACGCCCGCCGGCATGGCAAGGAGTTGCTCATTCACGTCGACTTGGTGCAAGGGCTGAGCCATGATGAACATGCGGCGGAATACCTTTGCCAAGAGTTCCGCCCGCATGGCCTCATTTCCACGAAAGCGGGCGTCATTATGAAGGCGCGGCAAAAACGAGTCTTGGCCGTGCAGCGCATCTTTTTGCTTGATTCTCATGCGTTGGAGAAAAGCTATCAGATGATTGCGAAAACGAATCCGGACTGCATCGAAGTCATTCCGGGCGCCATGCCGCACATCATCCGAGAAGTGAAAGAACGGACCGGGAAGCCGATTTATGCCGGTGGACTTATCCGCACGGTCGACGATGTCGAGCAGGCGCTTGCAGCTGGGGCGGTGGCGGTGACCACGTCCAACGAAACATTATGGCGCCACTACAATGGATAATGCGTTGAGCTGGCCAAATCGGCCGCAGTCTGCTATAATAAAAGCAACAAGTTAATCATCAGTCAGGAGACAAGGAGAGACCATGCACACATGGTAGGCGAAAAGCTTATCGTGTTTGCGATGGTCTCTTTTTGTCTTTTTTACAAAGGAGGAGTTTGACATGGTGTTCTCAAGCAAACAGCGGAGCGATGTTCTTCAAGCGATGAGCGAAAAACAATATGATCTTCTGATCATCGGTGGAGGGATCACCGGCTCTGGCATCGCCCTTGATGCCATCTCGCGCGGCATGACGGTCGCGCTTGTCGAGATGCAAGATTTCGCCGCAGGCACGTCGAGCCGCTCGACCAAACTCGTCCACGGCGGCCTGCGCTACTTGAAGCAGTTCGAGGTGAAGCTTGTCGCGGAAGTCGGGCGCGAACGGGCGATTGTGTATGAAAACGGCCCGCACGTCACCACACCGGAGTGGATGCTGCTGCCCATTTATCGCGGCGGGACGTTTGGCAAATGGAGCACGTCGGTCGGCCTTTGGCTGTATGACCGGCTGGCTGGCGTCAAGCCAAGCGAGCGGCGCACGATGCTTAATGCCCGACAGACGTTGGAAAAAGAGCCGCTCTTAAAGCGCGATGGCCTCCTTGGCGGCGGCTATTACGTCGAGTATCGGACCGACGACGCCCGCTTGACGATCGAAGTGATCAAAAAAGCGGTCGAGCTTGGCGCCGACGCCGTCAACTATGTCAAAGCCGAACAGTTTTTGTATGACGAGCGCGGCCGCATCACCGGCGCCCGCTGCCGCGACCTGCTCGGCGGACGAGTGTATGACATCCGCGCCAAAAAAGTCGTCAATGCCGCCGGACCGTGGGTTGATGCGCTGCGCGACAAAGACGGATCGAAAACCGGCAAGCGGCTTCGGCTGACAAAAGGCGTCCATATCGTCATCGATCAAAAGCGTTTTCCGCTCAAGCAGGCGGTCTATTTTGACACCCCGGACGGCCGGATGGTGTTTGCCATTCCGCGGGATGGGAAAACGTATGTCGGCACGACCGATACATTTTATGACGATGATCCCGCTCATCCGGCCATGACCGAAGAAGACCGTGATTACTTATTGCAAGCGATTCACTACATGTTTCCGTCTGTCGGCATCACCGCGGCCGATGTGGAATCAAGTTGGGCCGGCGTCCGCCCGCTCATCTATGAAGAAGGGAAAGACCCATCGGAAATTTCCCGCAAAGACGAGATTTGGACGTCGCCGTCCGGCCTCATTACGATCGCTGGCGGCAAACTGACCGGCTACCGGAAAATGGCGGAAACGGTCGTTGACCTCGTCGCCAAACAATTGGAAAAAGAAGAGGGAAACACGTTCCGCCCGTGCCAAACGAAACAGCTGCCAATTTCCGGCGGCGATGTCGGCGGCTCGCACCGGCTGCCGGTCTTCATCGCCGAAAAGGCGAAGGAAGCGGCGCGCTATGGGCTGACAGAAGAACAAGGGGCGCGGCTGGCAAAACAGTACGGCACAAATGTCGACCGCCTCTTTGCCTTAAGCAACGAGTACGACCGCTCGTCCGGCTTAACGCGCGAAACGTTCGTCCGCCTCGTCTACGCCATCGAGGAAGAAATGGCGGTCAAACCAGTCGACTACTTCATCCGCCGCACCGGCGCGCTGCTGTTTGACATTGACGCCGTCCGGCGGGAAAAAGAAGCGGTTATCGCGTTTATGGCGCGGTATTTTGGGTGGACGGGGGAAGAGAAGGCAACGTACACGAAAGAACTGGAACAAGCGCTGCGTCAAGCGGTGTTGGCAGCAGAAGATGATGACCGGAGGATCATGAATAAATAGAGGGTTTAGAGGGGATCGGCGCTCGATTTTGAGCGCCTTTTTTGGGGGTTAATTTCAGTAAAATAGTGGTCGAATATGTATGTGTTCCAAAACTAAATTGAGGTAAATTTCGGGTAAATTTAAATATTTTATTGCCTTTTACTATTTTGTTTGTTATATTTTACTTAAATAAATAAGTTAATTTAACTAAAAGGTAGTGTGTAATGCATAATGATTACGATGAAAGATATTGCCGAAAAAGCGAATGTATCAATCGCAACGGTATCAAGAATTTTAAATAACGATGCCACTCTCTCCGTTTCCGAGGAAACGCGCCAGCGTGTCTTTGAGATTGCTAAAGAGCTTAATTATAAACCGGTGCGGAGACGCAGTACGAACCGGGCTAATCCGCCGAAAACGAAGGAGTCTGAATGTTATAACATTGCTTTGTTGCTCGCGGTATCCCAGCATGAGGAAACGACAGATCCGTATTTTAGTTCTATCCGCTACGGGATTGAAGAGCAGTGCAAACAATTGCCGTTGCACGTCTCTTCCGTCATCCGGGTAAACAGCGGAACAGATATACAAGACTTAAGCCAGTTTGACGGGCTAATTGTGATTGGCGGTATTGATCCCGACGACATTCAGCGCCATTTTCCAGAGGAACGCCCTATCATATTCATAACCCAAGTTATTGATGTAGACGGGTACGATGTGGTTTGCTCCGATTTGGAAGCGGCTACAGAGAAAATCATTGATTACTTAATCGCCCTTGGCCATACGCGAATTGGCTATATCGGCGGATCGGAAACGATCAAAAAGCTTAATGGCGGAAAAAGTTACGAAGTTGATGATATACGGAAACGGACATTTGAGAAAAAAATGAAAGCGCTTGGACTTTATGAGCCGTACCATGTATTTGTCGGCGACTGGGGGCCGGCGGGCGGATACGAATTGATGAAGACGGCGATTGACTCTGGTGATTTGCCAAGCGCGTTTGTGATCGCCAGCGACCCGATGGCGATCGGGGCTCTACACGCGATTCACCAGGCAAACCTTAAAGTTCCGGAAGACATATCTATCATTAGTTTCGATGACATTGACGCCGCAGCATTTTTGAACCCTCCCCTTTCGACGGTGAAAATATACGCGCATGAAATGGGAAAGCTCGCGGCGAATGCGTTACATGAGCGGATGGCAGGAAACCGAAACATTCCGGTTAAAATCGTCACTCCGGCGGAACTTATCATTCGGGAAAGCTGTGCAAAACGCGGTCAAAATACATAAAGGGGGTGAGCGGCGAGAATCATAGCAGGAAGCTATGTAACAAAAAAAGTAAGCGCTGACAACTTAACAAAAAAACGGATGGCTGTTGAATGAAGCCGTACATGTTAGCAAAGGGAAAAGGGGGAACATGGAAGATGAAAAAAGCACTCGCACTCGTCATGTCCAGTGCATTAACTTTTTCGCTGCTTACCGCATGCGGAAACAAAACGGAACAAAACGCAAGCGAATCAGGCGGAAAAGTCAAAATTGAGTTTTTCCATTACAAACCCGAAGCAAGGGGAACATTCGATAAACTGATTGAAAAATTTGAAAAAGAAAACCCAAACATTGATGTTGTCAACGCCAATCCGCCCGATGCAGCAACAGTATTAAAAACCCGCGCCGCTAAACGGGACATGCCAGATATCGTTGGGGTTGGCGCCGATACGACATTTGCGGAACTCGCCAAAGCGGGGATGTTTGAAGATGTCACGAAAGCGCCGGAACTGAACAACATTCAACCTTCGTATATTCAAATGGTAAAAGACGTCAGTGGACTGGAACAAGTGTATGCCATTCCTTATGCGGCCAATGCGGATGCCGTCATTTACAACAAAGCCATCTTCAAAGAACTTGGTTTGAGCGTTCCGAAAACATGGGATGAGTTTATAGCTGCAGCCGAAAAGATCAAAGCAGCCGGAAAAACGCCGTTTTACTTTACGTTTAAAGATGCGTGGACGACATTGCCTGCTTACAACGCTTTGGCAGCCAACACCCAAGGGGAAACATTTTTCCAAGATTTAAATCAAGGCAAAACAAGCTTTGAAAAAGGGTATAAAGAAGCAACCGAAAAATTTGTGGAGCTGTTGAAGTACGGGCATAAAGATCAATTTGGCAAAGGGTATGCGGATGGCAATGTGGCGTTTGCCAAAGGCGAGTCGGCGATGTACTTGCAAGGCATTTGGGCGATCCCGGAAATTAAAAAGGCCAATCCGAATATTGAACTCGGTGTATTCCCTTATCCTGTAACAAACAATCCGGAACAAACCAAATTAGTATCCGGTGTTGATCTTCTTTTTGCGATCTCGAAAACATCAAAACATCCGAAAGAAGCAAAGAAATTTATCGACTTCTTATTAAAAGAGGAAAATGCAAAGGCGTACATGGCTGAACAAAATGCGTTCTCGGCCATCAAGGGATTAACGCAGGAGGATCCGACGTTGGAAGGATTAAAAGAAAGCTTTGCCAAGGGGGCGCTCGTTGATTTTCCAGACCATTATATTCCGCCGAGCATCAATTTGGCCAATTTGTTGCAACAGTTGACGCATGATCAAGATGTGGAGAAGTTTTTAAAAACAATGGACGCCGAGTGGGAAAAAGTGAAAGAGCGTAAGTAATTAGGCAAGAAGGAGAAACGGGAAGAAAATAGGGGGAGTTCCTCGGTTTTTCTCCCCCTCTTATCATTAGGAGGTGATACGATGCGGAAAGAGGTTGTCGTGACAAGGGAACGAAGCGTTTCATTGCCTATTTTCAAGAAAATCAAAAAACCGAAAAACATCGCGATTTACTTAATGACCGTTCCGGCTGTCGTGTTATTTGCGGTATTTCATACGTTTCCGGCCCTCCAAGGCATTTTCTATTCCTTTACCAATTGGGACGGATTAAGCTTAACGTACGACTTTGTTGGATTGAAAAATTACTACTACTTGTTTCGGGACGAAAACGTATGGCATTCGTACTTGTTTACATTTCAGTTTGCCATTGTGTCGACCGTGCTCGTCAATGTGCTCAGTTTAGCGATCGCTATAGGGTTGAATGAAAAAATTAAGTTCAAAAATTTTTTCCGCGCCGTGTATTTTTTGCCGAATGTTTTAAGCGTGCTGATTGTAGGCTATATTTTCAACTACTTGTTTGCTAACGTGCTCCCTTTATGGGGAGAGAAACTGGGGATTGAGGCGCTTTCGACGAATATTTTAGGAAGCGAAAAATGGGCATGGGTCGGCATTGTCATTGTCGCCGTATGGCAGGCGTGCGCCTTTAATACGATTTTATATTTGGCGGGACTGCAAACGGTTCCCTCAGAGCTGTATGAGGCTTCTAGCCTAGACGGAGCGAGTAAATGGCAAAATTTCCGGCATATTACGTTTCCGATGATTGCGCCGTTTTTTACGATCAATATGGTGTTGGCGATGAAAAACTTTTTAATGGTATTTGACCAAGTTGTGGCGTTGACAGGTGGGGGGCCCGGACGGGCTACTGAATCGATTTCATTGCTCATTTACAACGGCGGATTTCAGGGCGGGGAGTTTGCTTACCAATCTGCGAACTCGGTCATTTACTTTATTGTCATTATGGCGGTATCGATTCTGCAGATTAAATTTTTACAAAAACGGGAAGTGGATATGTGATGGCCAAGAAAACAAACTGGGTTGCCACATTGTTGATTGCGGTCGGGGCGCTGTTCATTTTGTTTCCTTTGTACATGACGGTGTCCATCGCGTTAAAAACGCCGGAGGAGTTGGCAGACTCAGTGCTGTCGCTGCCGGTCGGCCTGCATGTGGAAAATTTTGCAAAAGCGATCGAGGCCACGAACTTTTTTCAAGCGTTTAAAAACAGCGCATTTATCACAGTAACCACCGTTGTTTTGACCATTATAACGAATTCGATGGTCGCTTATGCCATTGCTCGCAATATGCACCGGAAATTTTTTAAGTTTTTATATTATTACTTTGTCAGCGCCTTGTTTATTCCGTTTCCGATTATTATGTTGCCGATTGTCAAGCAGACATCGGCATTTGGGATGAATAATCCTAGCGGACTCGTTTTTCTGTATGTCGTCTATGGTATTGCGTTTAATATCTTTATTTACGTCGGGTATATCCGTTCGATTCCAAAGGAGTTGGAAGAAGCGGCGATTATGGATGGGTGCAGTACATGGGGCGTGTTTTGGCGCGTGGTTTTCCCGCTTATGGCGCCGATTAACGCTACCGTTGCCATTCTAACTTGTCTATGGGCGTGGAATGACTTTTTATTGCCGTTGATTGTGCTGAGCGACCAGTCCGATATGACGCTTCCGTTGGTTCAATATGTGTTTCAGTCCAAGTTCGGCACGGACTACAACTTAGCGTTCGCTTCCTATTTAATGGCGTTGTCTCCGATGATCATCGTCTACTTGTTTGCCCAAAAATGGATTATTGGCGGTGTCACAAGAGGGGCAATCAAGTAAACGTGCATAAGAACAAGCCGGTTTGCGCGTATTTGTCCGTTTACGTTTGTGTTCACAGAGTGAAGAATCTTGTTTAGGAGGATAACGATATGGCAATTGTATTTGATCCAACCAATAAAACGTTTTATCTCAAAGCCAATGACACAACATATGTCATGCAGATCGTTCGCTCCGGCTATTTGGCGCATGTCTATTGGGGAAAAGCGGTGCGCGATGTTCGGGGGGCGCGGGCATTTCCGCGGCTGGACCGCGCGTTTTCCCCCAATCCCGCCCCATCCGACCGCACGTTTTCGCTCGATACGCTGCCGCAAGAATATCCAGCCTATGGGAATACCGATTTCCGTGCTCCAGCGTATCACGTGCAGCTTGAGAACGGCTCGACGGTGACGGATTTGCGCTATAAGACGCACCACATTTACAAAGGGAAGCCTAGACTGAACGGACTGCCGGCGACATACGTGGAACACGAGAATGAAGCGGAAACGTTGGAAATTGTCCTCGAGGATGCGCTGATCGGTCTAGAGGTCACGTTGCAGTATACGGCGTATGAAAAATGGAACGTCATCACGCGCGCGGCCCGTTTTGAAAACAAAGGCGGCGAGCGGTTGAAACTGCTGCGTGCGCTCAGTATGAGCGTTGATTTCCCAACTGCTGACTATGATTGGATCCATCTTCCCGGAGCGTGGGGGCGCGAGCGCTGGATCGAGCGCCGACCGCTTGTGACCGGCGTGCAAGCGGCGGAAAGCCGCCGCGGCGCGAGCAGCCACCAACAAAACCCGTTTATCGCGCTCGTCGCCAAAAACGCCGATGAACACCAAGGCGAAGTATACGGGTTCAGCTTTGTGTACAGCGGCAATTTCCTCGCCCAAGTCGAGGTGGACCAGTTCCGCACTGCCCGCGTCTCGATGGGCATCAATCCGTTTGATTTTACGTGGCTATTGGAACCGGGCGAGTCGTTCCAAACGCCGGAAGTCGTTATGGTCTACTCCGATCAAGGGTTAAACGGAATGTCGCAAACGTACCACGAACTGTACCGCACCCGCCTAGCGCGCGGCGCGTTCCGCGACCGCGAACGCCCGATCTTGATCAATAACTGGGAAGCAACGTATTTTGACTTCAATGAAGAAAAGATCATGAATATCGCCCGAACAGCGGCGGAGCTTGGCATCGAACTGTTTGTGCTTGACGACGGCTGGTTTGGCGAACGCGATGACGACCGCCGTTCCCTCGGTGATTGGGTGGTCAATCGGCGCAAACTCCCCAACGGCCTGAACGGACTGGCGAAACAAGTGAACGAACTCGGGCTGCAGTTCGGCTTATGGATCGAACCGGAAATGGTGTCGCCAAACAGCGAGCTGTACCGGAAACATCCCGACTGGTGTCTCCATGTGCCGAACCGCCCGCGCTCTGAAGGACGGAACCAGCTTGTGCTCGATTATTCCCGCGAAGACGTGTGCGACTATATGATTGAAACGATCTCGAACGTGCTTGCGAGCTCCCCCATCACTTATGTGAAATGGGACATGAACCGCCATATGACGGAAATCGGTTCGGCCGCCCTGCCGCCCGAGCGCCAGCGCGAAACGTCGCACCGCTATATGCTTGGGCTCTATCGCGTGATGGACGAGATCACCGCGCGTTTTCCGCACATTTTGTTTGAAAGCTGCTCCGGAGGCGGAGGGCGGTTTGACCCGGGGATTCTCTATTATATGCCGCAAACATGGACGAGCGACAACACTGACGCTGTCTCGCGCCTGAAAATCCAGTACGGTACAAGCCTCGTTTACCCAGTGAGCGCCATGGGCGCCCACGTCTCGGCCGTGCCGAACCATCAAGTCGGGCGGGTGACGTCCCTCAAGACGCGCGGCCATGTGGCGATGTCAGGCAACTTCGGCTATGAGCTCGATATCACGAAATTGACGGAAACAGAAAAACAAATCATTAAGGAACAAGTCGCGTTTTACAAAGATGTGCGCCGCCTCGTCCAGTTCGGCACGTTTTATCGGCTGCTCAGCCCGTTTGAAGGCAACGAGGCGGCATGGATGTTCGTCTCGGAAGATCAGTCGGAAGCGCTCGTCGCCTACTTCCGCGTTCTGGCCGAAGCGAACGCCCCGCTGTCGCACTTGCGCTTAAAAGGGCTTGACCCGAATCAAGACTATGAAATCGAAGGCCTTGGCGTCTACGGCGGCGACGAGCTGATGTATGCCGGAGTGGCGGTGCCGCACCGCTTGGGCGATTTTATCAGCATGATGTGGCGATTGAAAGCTGTTCGATGATGGGGGGAATGATGCGGCCTGAGCGGATGCATCAGCGCGAAACAAACGAATCGAACCCGGCATGTTAGATGCCGGGTTCAAACTGTTTAAGCTTCTCGATGATGCGACGCTTCCGATAGAGCATCTTCCCGGTTTCGGCGATGTCTTCCATAAACGATTTGTTAAACAGCGAACCGAAAATGACACCAATGATCGGAACGACTTGAAACAGCTTTTTCCATCCGTATTGGTCGCGGAACGTCATCATCACTTCCCGCCAGCCTTGCAGTTCGGAAAAGACGCGCCCGCGTTCATGGGAGAACGACGAAAGTTCGTCCAAAATCGCTTTTTTCCCGACAATGTCCGCCGCGGCAAACTGCAGGCATTTGACGACAAACACGCGCTCCTCTTTGTCCTTCGGATCGTATCCATACACGATGGCGATCTCTTGCAGCGTTTTCAGCGCTAAGCCGAGAAGCGCCGGAATGTCCACCGCCAACGTCAACGCCCCGCCGACCCCGGTCGCCGCTCCTTGCAGCTGGGCGAACGTGACGCGCGCATCGATCAACTCGTCGCAAACGCGATCCATCGTCGCAAGCGGCAAGTGCGGCACCTCGGCCAACGACGATACGCCAAGCTTGTCCAATACCTTTCCTTCATTCACTAAGTATTGCCCGCCGCTTTGAATATAGCTGCCCAGCTCATCAAGCAGCTGCCCGAGTTTTCGATGGACGGCTTTTGGCGTCAGCTTATCGAGCACTTGAAACGGCAAGCGGCCGAGCTTTTCCCAAAACCATAGGTCTTTTTGGGAGTGTTCCCACTGTTCGATTTGCTTTAATTCTTTTTGTAGCTGCAGTTTGGCATCCATATTTGGGCCTCCTGTTCCTTCTTAAATGTTAATGTTTAGGATAGGTTGATTTTAACGAATTATACGGACAAGGAGGGCATTTTGTTTCTGACAAGAAGCCTGCAGTCATGAACAAACATCAAAGTAGGAGTTTTCATTGACGAACAGTAAAATTTTAACTAAAATATTTATTATAAGATGATCTTAAGGAGGCTCTTTCATGATTACAACCTTAAAACAACAATTTATCGAACTTTTTGGCGGCTTAGGCGAAGGCATCCGCACTTTCTTCGCCCCCGGCCGCGTCAATTTGATCGGTGAGCATACGGATTACAACGGCGGGCATGTGCTGCCGTGCGCGCTTGCGATCGGCACGTATGCGCTTGTTCGGCAGACGAAAGAGCCATTTGTCCGCTTTTATTCGCAAAACTTCCCGGAAACGGGAGTGGTCACGGTCTCTTACGACGACTTGTCTTATCGTCGCGAACACGGCTGGGCGAACTACCCGAAAGGGATCTTGGCTGCGTTTCAAGCGCTTGGCCCGCTTGAGACCGGATTGGACATTTTGTATTACGGCACGATCCCGAACGGCGCAGGACTGTCGTCATCCGCGTCGATTGAGCTTGTGACCGCGGTGATGCTCAACGAACTGTTCAGGCGCGGGCTTGACCAACTAGAACTTGTGAAAATGAGCCAAACCGTAGAAAATGAATACGTTGGCGTCCATTGCGGCATTATGGATCAGTTTGCCGTCGGCATGGGGAAACAAGATTGCGCCATTCTATTGAACTGCCAGACGCTCGAGTACCGCTATTTGCCGCTCGTGCTCAACGATTGTTCGATTGTCATCGCGAACACAAACAAAAAGCGCGGCTTGGCGGACTCGGCGTACAACGAGCGGCGGGCGACGTGCGAGGCGGCTCTCGCGAAGCTGCAAAGCGTGCGGAACATCGCCTCGCTCGGCGAGCTGACAAGCGCAGAGCTGGCCCGTTATGAACATCTTCTTTCCCCGCTTGAGCAAAAACGGGCTCGCCATGCGGTGACGGAAAACGAGCGGACGCTTGAAGCCGCCTGGGCGCTTGAGCAGGGAGACCTCGTCCGCTTTGGCGAGTTGATGAAACAGTCGCATTTGTCGCTGCGCAATGATTACGAAGTGACAAGTGTTGAACTCGACACGCTCGTTGAAGCGGCATGGTCGCACGAAGGAACGGTCGGGGCGCGCATGACCGGAGCAGGATTCGGCGGCTGCACGGTGAACATTGTGAAAAAGGCATGCGTTCAAGATTTCATTGAACGGGTCGGAAACGCGTATGCCGAAAAAATCGGTTATGAAGCAAGCTTTTATGTCGTTGACGTTGGTGACGGGGCGAGAGAACTCACGGAACTGGAGGAGATGAGCCGATGATTTTGGTTTGCGGAGGGGCAGGGTATATCGGCAGCCATGCGGTGTACCGTCTGCTTGAAAAAGGGGAGCACGTGGTCGTGGTGGATAACTTGCAGACGGGGCACAAAGAAGCGGTTCACCGTGATGCGGTGTTTTGCCAAGGCGATATTCGCGACCGCGATTTTTTGCGCACGGTGTTTCGCCAGCACGACATTGAGGCGGTCATTCATTTTGCGGCGAACTCATTGGTCGGCGAAAGCATGGAAGAGCCGCTGAAGTATTACGACAACAACGTGTACGGGACACAAGTGCTGCTTGAAGTGATGAAGGAATTTGGCGTCAAGCAAATCGTCTTTTCTTCAACCGCCGCCGTGTATGGGGAGCCGAAACAAATCCCGATCATCGAAACCGATCCGACCGAACCGACAAACGCGTACGGAGAAACAAAGCTGGCGATGGAAAAAATGATGAAATGGGCGGACCGCGCCTACGGCATCCGCTCGATTTCGCTCCGCTACTTTAATGTCGCCGGGGCGTACGGCGCGACAATCGGTGAGGACCACAACCCGGAGACGCATCTGATTCCATTGATTTTAAAAGTGCCGCTTGGCCAGCGCGAGGAAATTTCCGTTTTCGGCGATGACTACGACACGCCCGACGGCACGTGCATCCGCGACTACATCCATGTGCTTGATCTCGTCGATGCCCATTGGCTGGCGCTCGAGAAATTGCGGAGCGGGGCAGACAGCGATGTATACAATTTAGGCAACGGAAATGGATTTAGCGTCAAAGAAGTGATCGAAGCGGCTCGGCAAGTGACCGGACACCCGATCCCCGCTCGCGTCGTGGCGCGGCGGCCGGGCGACCCGGCGAGACTTGTCGCTTCATCGGAAAAAGCAAAGCGCGAGCTCGGCTGGGAGCCGAAATACCCGTCCATTACGGATATCGTCGCCTCGGCGTGGGAGTGGCACAAAGCGCGGCCAAACGGCTATCGGGGTGTGTGAGCGATGGAACGAATTTGGACGGCGATTGAACAACTGATCCGTTATGCCGAGCAACGCGGCCTTTTAGCGCCGGAAGATGTGGTGTACGCGCGCAACCGCCTGCTGGCAACGCTCCGACTCACGGAATGGCAGCCGGCCGAGGTCAAGGACGTTCCCTTGGCCTCGCCGGCCCCGGTATTGGACGCTATGATTGATTGGGCGTATGAACAAGGATTGTTGGAAACGAATACCACAACCGAGCGCGATATATGGGATGCGAGACTGATGGACTGCGTCATGCCGCGGCCGTCGGAAGTGATCCGCGCCTTTTACGAGCGATACCGCCGCGATCCGCAGGAGGCGACGGACTGGTTTTATTCGTTGAGCCAAGCGTCCAATTACATTCAAACGGCGCGCATCGCCAACAATCAGCACTGGAAAGTGTCAACCATCTATGGAGAATTGGATATCACCATTAACTTGGCGAAGCCGGAAAAAGACCCGAAGGAAATCGCCAAATTAAAAGAGATGCCGTCATCCTCGTATCCAAAATGTGTATTATGCAAAGAAAACGAAGGGTATGAAGGAACGTGGCGTCATCCCGCCCGTTCCAATCACCGTGTCATCCCGCTCACGTTATTGGATGAACAGTGGTATTTCCAATATTCTCCCTACGTGTACTATCATGAACATTGCATCGTCTTTTCCGCCGAACATGTGCCGATGAAAATGGAGCGGAAGACGCTTGAGCGCTTGCTTGATTTCGTCGAAAAGTTCCCGCACTATTTCATTGGCTCGAACGCCGACTTGCCGATTGTCGGCGGCTCGATTTTAGTGCATGACCATTTCCAAGGAGGGCGTTATCCGTTTGCGATGGAAAAGGCGGAGATCGAAGAGTGTATCCCGCTGCCATCGTTTCCGTCGGTCACAGCCGGCATTGTGCGCTGGCCGATGTCCGTCATCCGTTTGACTGGACAAAAAGAGGACGTGTTGGATGCGGCTGCCTTTTTGTATGAAACATGGCGGACGTACAGCGACCCAAGCGTCGAGATTATGGCCTACAGCGGCGATGTTCCGCACAACACGATCACCCCGATCGCCCGGCGGCGCGGCGATTTGTTTGAGTTGGATATCGTGTTGCGCAACAACCGGACGTCAGCGGAACATCCGTACGGCATTTTCCATCCGCATGAAGAATTGCATCATATTAAAAAAGAAAATATCGGCTTGATCGAAGTGATGGGGCTGGCGGTGCTGCCGGCACGGCTTGCCGTGGAACTGGAGACGCTGGCCGATTATCTCGTGCATCGGACAAAAAAAGAAGACTGGGACGAGTCGATGCATAAACATTGGGATTGGTGCGAAGCCATTCACTCGGCCTATCCGGACATCACGAAGGACAACGTCCATGACATTTTGCGGCACGAAGTCGGACAACGGTTTGTGACCGTGTTGGAACATGCCGGGGTGTTTAAGCGGGACAAGCGAGGGAAGGACGCGTTTCGCCGCTTTCTGCAGCACGCTGTGGAGCGCATGTCGTCTCTTGTTTAAATGCGGCGAAAAAACGCGTTTCATATGAAACATAAGGAAGGGATCGCAAACAGACGATGGCTACGTTAAAAGAAATCGCGGAAAAAGTCGGCGTTTCGGTCGCGACGGTGTCGCGCGTGCTCAACTATGACACGACGCTGTCCGTTTCCGATGAAACGAGAAGGCGCATTTTTGAAGTCGCCCAAGAGCTGAACTACAAAACATTGCGGGAGCGAAGCCAGCAAGCGCGCGAATCGTTTCGCTTCGGGCTCATTCACTGGTATTCGGAACGCCAGGAAATCGATGACCCGTATTATATGGCGATTCGCCTCGGGGTGGAAAAAGAATGTTTTGACCGCGGCATAGAACTGGTCAAACTGTTTAAGCAAAATGGCGTTTATCCGACCGAACGGATGGAAGGGCTTGACGGCGTCATCGCCGTCGGAAAGTTCGGCTCCAAAGAAGTCAGCACCTTTGCTTCGAGTGCGAAGCAGATCGTATTTGTCGACTGCTCGCCTGATGAGCGGCGGTTCGACTCGGTTGTCATTGACCTGCGCCAGGCGACAATCGCCGTGCTAGACTATTTGCTTGAAATGGGGCATACGGAAATCGGATACATCGGCGGCCGCGAATATGTCGACGAAGGGACGCCAATCCGTGATGAGCGCGAGGCGGCGTTTTATGAATATTTATATTTAAAAGGAATGTACAATCCGCGCTATGTATCGATCGGCGCCTTCACCGCCGAGGACGGCTACCGGCTGATGAAAGAAGCTGTCTCAAGCGGCAACTTGCCGACGGCGTTTTTCATCGCCAGCGACTCGATGGCGATCGGCGCCCTGCGTGCGCTGCATGAAGCCGGGATCGCCGTGCCCGAGGATGTAGCGGTTGTCGGATTCAATGATTTGCCGATGGCTGCGTTTCTCCACCCGCCTCTGTCAACTGTAAAAGTGTACACGGAGTTTATGGGCGAAACGTCTGTTGAGCTGCTTGTTGAGCGGTTGACGACGAAGCGGGTGATATGCAAGAAAGTGGTTGTGCCGACAGATCTTGTGATCCGCGCAAGCAGTGGGGCCAATCGAAAAGGGGCTGGGTCAAAAGAGCGATAATGCTTCTATCTGAGGCGCCATGGAAAAAGAGACCACCACGAAAAACCCGATAAAACCAAGGGGTTCAGAGGTGGTCTCTTTCACATACTTTAGTTCCATTTCAGTGAGCGACCCGCCACCTACGCTTCGCTTAGAGGCGGGGGCTTCAAGCGACTTGGGCGTGTTTGCCGAACGGTAAGCCACACACCTATTCGTTGGCTAACGCCAACCGACATTCATCTCCCACTTTCACTTCGTTTCGAAATGGAAGACTTCTTTCGAAAAAATGTTAAAAAGGGGCTTTTGAGTCAGCCGCTTTTTGTCATTAATGAAACTCGATGTCGACCCGTTTTTTCGTTCCGGCAGTTGTTTTCGGGATATGAATGTCCAACACACCGTTTTTGTACGTCGCGCGAATGTTGTCCGCCGCCGCATCGGCCGGCAGGGTGATCGACCGTTGGAAGCGGCCGAAGAAGCGTTCGCGCCGGTGCATTTGTTCTTCTTTGACATCGTGATGGCGTTGAATCGTGCCGCTGATCGTCAACACGTTATTGTGCACATCAATGTGCACATCTTCTTTTCGCTCGAGCCCCGGCAAATCGCACGAAACGACGTACTCGTTTTCCGTTTCATGCATGTCCATGCGCGGCATCCAGTGCTGATCGTCCATGTGGCCAAACAATGATGGAAAATCGCTTGTGAAAAAGCGGTTCATATCCCGGCGGATCGCTTCCAAATGACGGAACGGGTCATACGGAATTAACGCCATAACTGCCATCCTCCTTAACAAGAAATGTTTTTCCACTCAGTAGTGTGAACCGGATTCGTCTGTTTTATGTATGATTGGTTTGTAATTGTTCCATCACCGTCAAATACGCTTGAATCAGCGTGATTTTCACGTCATTCGGCAAGTCGGAGGCGGCCACCCGCTTAACGGCGTAATAAAACTTCACTTCAGGCGATTGCCGCACGCGCGGATGCGTCCACTCGTCGCGCAGCTCCTGCCTTATCGTTTCATACAAAAGAGTTTGGCTTTCTTGTTCATCAAGCGGTCCGGCCGCCAGCGATCGGTTCGGCCAAAGGCGGCGGTAGGCGTCAAGCAAAACGGAAAATGAATGATTCATCGCATCCATTCCTCCTTCGTTGATGCTCGTTTTTTATCTTATTACACATTTTCATTATAGTTGATGTGAGCAGTCATTACAGGAGGGGAAGTCTGCAACATTGCAGATGGAAATTCCAGTTGACATAGAAAGTCAGGCGTAATATAATCAAAATCGCCGTTTCACGACAGCGCGATGCCAAGAGGCAAACGGCAACGAAACAATCAAAAAATGTGGTTGACAAACAGCGGATGATAAGTATAATAAAATATTGCCGCAACGTAATAAATAAATGGATAAACGCGGCAGAAACAAAGCAGAGAAAACAATGCTTGACATTTTGAAAGATTTGTTTATATAATAATAGTTGTCGTTAAGTTATAAGTTGCAAAAGCAGTTGCTTGTTCCTTGAAAACTGAACGAAACGAAGCGCGACGAAAAGCGGAGGTCCGCGGGTCGCCACGATGGGCAAATGTTCTTCGCCTGCAAGGGTGCTTGCACCCGGAAGGCGAAGGTTATTTGACCCCGAGCGGCGGCGGACCGAAGCTGGACAATACGAAA
>NZ_PIJF01000053.1:0-25426 GCF_002809985.1 Geobacillus sp. WSUCF-018B | reverse complement strand
CGATGTTTTACGGTTACAACGTTTCCTGTAACCAACTCCATACATCGAGTAGCAGTTATTGGAGTGCCTTTATTAAACGGTTTTCTCCACGCCTTTATTCTATCATACACAAAAGAAAAGGGGAACGCGCATTCCTCTCCCACTTACTCCCTTTGGTCGTTGAAGTGGGAGTCTCCTGCGCGAAATAGGATGAAATAGCCCCTTACACCGCCGGCATTCGCGAATTCTCGATCCCATTTTCAACGCTGAAGCCGTATTTGCGCCTGCGGCTCTGAACCTCCCGATGGCTAAAGCCACGGGGTTCTTGTGTACTATAGAGCTTCTTCCATACCTTCGCATGGATACTGACTCTACTTCCACAAGACTTTCATGGGCAAACACCTTACTGGTGCTTATCGCCCTGTGCGCCCGATTCAAGACGCTTTTTATCATTTAAATTCCCATGCTACTTACGACATATGGCTGAAGACGAAGTCGTTTGATTTCTTCATCATGCAGTCGAATAAATTGATCCCATCTCTCTAAACATTTGTTCCTATCTATTTCTTTTCGATTGTTTTTCACGTTCATGATTAAAAATGCGCTGTATAAATCTCGTTGTACTTTGTGTCCGTCTACTTCATGCCATCGTTGAGAAAGTGTTTTCTTGTTGTACTCATCGTTTTGATGGTCGTATTGACTTGCCTTGACGCTAAATGTGTCGATGTATTGAAGGGAATAGCCTTCATATTGCAGTTTTTGATTTAGTATGTTCAAAAACAAACTTGGCGCACGATTCGCAATGCTTTTCCCAAATCGTTTTTTCTTTTTGTATTTTCCGTTGGCATCGACTTTTGTTTCTTTTGCCTTTGCTTGAAGTGCTCTGAAATTCATTTTTTCTACTTGGATATGATGGCCTAATGTGATGATCCAATTAGCAAGCCGTTGATGATCTTGTTTACGTTTTTCAGCCATCTTTCTTTGCAACTCGGCTAGTTGTTGACGAGTTTTTAGATAATTTTTACTCCAAACCCATTTTTCCTTGTTGTCTTTTTTTATTGTTCCATCTTCATTGTATTTGTGTGGATTATTCGCCCGTCTTTGACGATCCAATTTTCGTTGAAGAACTCGCTTTTGCTTTTCTATGTTTTCGATGCTCGGCGCAAGAACGAACAACTTGACATTATTCATTGAACAAATAGCGATGGTTTGTGTTCCTATGTCGATGCCAACATCGCCTTGCCCTATTGGATGTTTTACTTCTCCTGTTTGACGGTTTATTTTCTTTGGCGGCACACCTTCAAGGGTGAGTTGGAGAAAATACTTGATTTTCCCCCTAATCCGTCTACGAACGATGCGACAATATTTTATACGGTCTTGTAGAGCCGTATGTGCATATATATCGTTTGAGCGAATTATAACAGGAATAGATAAACCATTCCAAAGCAAATGTTTGTTTTTGAAACGGATGCCTGTGCTATTTGTTTTTCCTTCTAATGAATCCATATCGTTGTATTTTTTAAAAGACACTTTTTTGGCATTGCCAAAGATTAGTTTTTCCATTGCCATACATGCTCTCGTAGCGATTTTTTGTGCGGTGTGTGAGTCGATGTGTTTCTTGAAATGGTGTTGCATTGGCTTAACAAAATCGTGCATAGCGTATTCATTGATTCCGTACTGCCGATATAACTCATTTAGCAAGTTGTTTCTTTCTTTTGATTTTGGTTGTTGGATTAGATGACGATACTGCTTATCGTGTTGTAGTTTTTTATACCGTTTCAGCAATTCGCCCAAACAAGCGTTGTATATTTTTCTGCCAATTTCAAAACGTTTCTCTAATATGTGCGCTTGCCATAATTCTGTTTTGAGTTTCAACGTCAGCACGTAGCTTTTGGTTTTTGTTTTCGCCAATGACACCACTTCCTTTATATTCCTTTATACGTTCTTTTGGTTTTCGATGTACTGTTTAACCGCTTCTTCTGAAATATGACCAATTGTGCAACAAAAATAACTTCGTGTCCATAGCGACGGTAGTCTGCTTTTTAACGAAGGATATTTTTCTCTTAGTATTCGACTACTTTTTCCTTTAAATGCTTGTATTAATTTATGGATATGCTGTCGTGGATCAAAAGAAATAAACATATGAACATGATCTGGCATAATTTCTAACGCTTTAATTTCAACATCATTTTCTTTCGCTACTTCATACAAAATCTCTTTTAAATCTTTTTCAATATCTCCAACTAATACTTTACGTCTATATTTTGGACAAAATATAACATGATATTGATTTAAATAAACAATTCCATTTTTATGAGTATACTTATCATTAGACATTAGATAAACACCTCCTATCTAATATTTATTATACAAAATATTAGATAGGAGTCAATTATCTAATATTTTTTGTTTCGTTTCATCCCAACGACTAAAGTCGTGGGCTTTCACGAAACGCATCCTGTAATTATTGGTTTATCAGCCGACATTCAGCTTCCGCTGATCGCTGGGCTGCGACCTTTACGCGTTTGAAGCGAGAGTCTTCTTTCGAAACGATGATCAACGTTGCGGAAAGGAGGCAGTTCCATTTTTAGATAAATATTGATATCATGAATGTAGAAATAGAAGAAGGGAGATGGGAATCGTGCTGCGATTCGTTTGGCTTGAAACGGAGGAAGAAGTGAGAAGCGCCTTTCCGGTGATGCGTGAGCTGCGCACCCATTTGGATGAGGAAACCTACACGGCGCTCGTGCGAGAAGCGCAAGAACAAGAAGGGTATAAGCTTGTGGCGTTATATGATCAGGACAAAATGGTTGCGGTTGTCGGATTCATGCCGATGATCACGCTCTATAACGGCCGTTTTATTTGGGTTTGCGATTTGGTCACGACATCAGCCGAACGTTCGAAAGGGTATGGAAAAGCGTTGTTGTCCTATGTGCACGAGTGGGCGAGGGAGCACGGCTACGGGATTGTCTCGCTGTCGTCCGGCCTGCAGCGGGTTGACGCCCATCGCTTCTATGAGGAAAAAATGGAATATCAAAAAGTGAGTTATGTGTTTTTGAAACGCTTATCGATTTGAATCCGACGGCGTCCGTTCAGCGGGCGCTTTTCATTTTGTGGTAGAAAGTTGTTCCACTTTTCATTATAATAAAAAATATATAACTCGTATTTTGGAATTAATATTCTGATATTCGGAACAGAGGGACAATGATGAATAAAACGGTCTTAAAAACAAAAGAACTGCTTGATTTGTTTCTCGACTGCGAACGGTTGACTTTGCCAGAGATGGTCGAACGGCTTCAGATGCCGAAAACATCGGTATACCGGATGGCGCAGTCGCTTGTCGCGCTTGGCTTTTTGCAAAAGCGGGGCGATCACTATGAACTCGGTTTGGCATTGTTGACGTTTGGGTCGCTCGTTGCCGAGCGGCTCGATATTCGTCGGGTGGCGCTGCCGGTGATGGAGCGGCTGAAAGAAGCGACGAACGAAGCGGTGAATCTTGTCATCCGCGACGGTGATGAGGCGCTCTATATTGAAAAAGTCGAGACGTCTGAGCCGGTGCGCGTCTATACGAAAGTCGGCCGGCGCGCGCCGCTGTACGCCGGCGCGTGCCCGCGCGCTTTGCTGGCCTTTATGGACGAAAAAGAGCAAGCACGCTATTTGGAACGAACAAAACTTGTCAAAATCGCCAAAAATACCGTAACGGACAAGCAGGCGTTGCGTCGGCAGTTGGAAGAAGATCGGAAACGGGGCTATACGGTCAGCTATTCTGAGCTGGAAAACTATTCGGCGGCTGTGGCTGTGCCGATTTTTAACCATGAAGGCGCGGCCATCGCCGGGCTGAGTGTCGCCGGCCCGGAACAGCGTTTTTTGCCGGATGATGTGGCGCGCATCGTTCCGTTGCTTCGGCAGGCGGCGATGGAGATTTCACGTGAACTTGGTTTTCAAGGAAAGGGATGGAAATGAACTATACGCTGTTTCCGTTATGTGAATATGCAGTGACCGTCCGGTTTGCCGATTATATCGATGAGACCGTAAATGATATCGTTCATGAGACAGCGGTTCGCCTAAAGAGAGAACGAAAAGAAGGGGTCAACGAAATTGTGCCGGCGTTTTCATCGCTTACCGTGTATTACGACCCGCTGGCGATTGGTTATGCGGACGTATGCCGGTGGCTGCGCGAAAAGGTCGAGTCGTCTGGACAGACGGACCGGCCTTTGGCGCGAACGGTTGTTATTCCTGTCTGCTATGGCGGTGAATTTGGGCCGGACTTACCAGAGGTCGCCCGCTTTCACGGGATATCGGAAGATGAGGTGGTTACGCTTCATTCGGCCGGCCGCTACCGTGTCTATATGATCGGGTTTTCGCCCGGGTTTGCGTATTTGGGGGGCTTGTCGCCGCGTTTGTCCACACCGAGGCGGGCGGTGCCGCGCACAAAAGTGCCCGCCGGTTCGGTCGGCATCGCCGGCGGGCAGACGGGCGTCTATCCGCTGGCGACGCCGGGCGGCTGGCAGCTGATCGGCCGGACGCCGCTCCGCGTATTTGACCCGCACCGGAAGGAGCCGAGCTTGCTTTCCGCCGGTGACATTGTTGAATTTCGGCCGATTGGCGCCGATGAATTTGCACGTTGGAGAGATGAACATGATTGAAGTCATGGAGGGCGGATTTTTTACGACCGTTCAAGACAGCGGGCGTTTCGGCTACCGGCATGCCGGGGTGCCGGTGGGCGGGGCGATGGACGCGTGGGCGTACCGCCTTGCCAATGCGCTTGTCGGCAACCATGGCGATGAGGCGGTGCTCGAGGCGACGATGGCCGGGCCGACGATTCGGTTTCACGCCGAAACGGTGATCGCCATATGCGGCGGCGAGTTCTCATGCGCGCTGAACGGGCAGCCGTTGGCGCTTTGGAAGCCGGCGGCCGTCAAGCCGGGCGATGTGTTGGAAATCGGGGCATGTCGAGTGGGATGGAGAGCGTATATGGCCGTAGCAGGTGGCATTGATGTTTCGCCTGTGATGGGCAGCCGTTCAACGTACGTCCCGGCGCAGCTTGGAGGTGTATCGGGCCGGCCGTTGCGGCGCGGGGATGTGTTGAAGATTGGGACGGCCGCTCTCATTTTCCCTTCAAAGCCGCTGCATTGGGGGCTCTCCCGGTTGGCCAGCCGTTATATCGGCGGAAAAACGAAAACGGTGCGCGCTGTCCCCGGCCCGGAGTATGGCGAGTTTACGCCGGACAGCCGCACTCAGTTGTTTGCCGCCTTCTATGAGGTGACGCCCCAATCCGACCGGATCGGCTATCGGCTTTCCGGCCCAACGTTGGCGCTTGTGCGCGAGCGGGAAATGGTCTCGGAAGCGGTCGTCTTCGGCACTGTGCAAGTGCCATCGTCCGGCCAACCGATCGTGTTGATGGCCGACAGCCAGACGACGGGCGGCTACCCGCGCATCGCCCAAGTGGCAGCGGTCGATTTGCCTTTGTTGGCGCAGGCGCGTCCCGGCGACCGTATCCAGTTTCGACCGATCGCGCCTGAGGAAGCGGTGCAGCTTTATATCGAACAACAGCGGCGGCTGGATCGGTGGATTGCCGCCATTCGCCGCCAATGGGGGGGAGAATAGTGAAAACGATTGATTTGAACTGTGATTTTGGTGAAAGTTTTGGCGTGTACCGGATTGGGCAGGAAGAGATCTTGTCGTATGTCACTTCCGTCAATATTGCCTGCGGGTTTCACGCCGGCGATCCGCTCGTCATGCGGCGGACGGTGCAGCTCGCCATCCAGCATGGCGTTGCCATCGGCGCCCACCCCGGTCTTCCTGATTTGCTCGGATTTGGGCGGCGGGCGATGGCGGTTTCGCCCGAAGAAGTGTATGCGTACGTTGTTTACCAGATCGGCGCACTTGCAGCCTTTGTCAAGGCGGAAGGCGGCGTGATGACGCATGTGAAGCCGCACGGCGCCTTGTACAATATGGCGGCGAAAGACGCGGCGTTGGCCGAAGCGATCGCCAAAGCGGTGCGCGATGTCGACCCGTCGCTTGTCTTGTATGGTTTGTCGGGGAGCGAGCTCATCCGCGCCGGACAAGCATACGGCTTGCGGACGGCGAGTGAAGTGTTCGCTGATCGCACCTACCAGGCAGACGGTTCGCTCACACCAAGGAGCGACCCGCAGGCTGTCATTGCCGATGAAGACGAAGCGGTCAAGCAAGTGCTCACGATGATCCGTGACCGGCGCGTCCGCTCGGTGCAAGGGACAGACGTGTCGATTGAAGCCGACACTGTCTGCCTGCACGGCGACAATGAGCAGGCGGTGCGGTTTGCCAAACGGCTGCGTGAAACGCTGCAAAAGGAAGGCGTCGCCATTGAGGCGATGCGGCAGGAGGAGAGACGATGAACAGGAAAGAAGGCAGATTAAGCGTACTCATTGGGGCTGTCTTTTTAATGGCCACATCCGCCATCGGCCCGGGATTTTTGACGCAAACGACCGTATTTACCGCTCAACTGGCGGCTAGCTTCGGGTTTGTCATTTTGCTTTCCATTTTGCTTGATATCGGCGCCCAAGCGAACATTTGGCGCATTATCGCCGTTTCCGAGCGGCGGGCGCAAGATATCGCCAACGCCGTGCTGCCCGGTCTCGGCTATGTGTTGGCGGCGTTTGTGCTCCTTGGCGGGCTTGCCTTTAACATTGGCAACATTGGCGGTGCCGGGCTTGGGTTCAACGTGCTGTTCGGCATGTCTCCAAAGACCGGGGCGATCGTGAGCGCCATCATCGCCATCGCCATTTTTCTCATCCGCGAAGCCGGCAAGGCGATGGACCGTTTTGCCCAACTGCTTGGGCTTGTCATGATCGCGCTGACGCTCTATGTTGTGTTTACAGCCAAGCCGCCGCTTGGTGAGGCGGCCGTTCGGGCGGTCGTTCCCGAAAAAATCGACTTTTTGGCCATTGTGACGCTCGTTGGTGGAACAGTCGGCGGGTATATTACGTTTGCCGGCGGTCATCGGCTGCTTGATGCCGGCATCAAAGGGAAAGACAGTTTGACGGAAGTGACGAAAAGTGCGGTTTCGGCGATCGGTGTCGCCTCGCTCATGCGCATTTTGCTGTTTTTGGCCGCGTTCGGCGTCGTTGCCCAAGGATTGACACTTGACCAAACCAATCCGCCAGCTTCGGTGTTCCGGCTCGCCGCTGGCGAAATCGGCTACCGCCTGTTCGGCATCGTTATGTGGGCGGCCGCCATTACGTCGGTGGTCGGCTCGGCCTACACATCGGTGTCGTTCATCCGCACGTTCCATCCTGTTTTGGACCGGTTCCATCGCTGGATCATTGTGTTGTTTATCTTCATCTCAACGGTCGTGTTTATCTCGATCGGCCGCCCGGTGAAAACGTTAATTTTAGCCGGAACGCTAAACGGGCTCATTCTCCCGCTGTCGCTTGGGGTGATGCTTGTCGCCGCCTATAGGCGGGACATCGTCGGCGACTATCGCCATCCGCTTTGGCTCACCGCGTTTGGCGCTATTGTCGTCGCCTTGATGGCATATATGGGCGTGTATACAGCCGCACAGCAGCTGCCGCAGCTGTTTCAATGAAATGAAAACTGTGATGCCTTTTGTCCGTTTCCAACATTTGCATTTCTCCGCCGTCCTTTTGTAATATAGAAACGGGTTCACGGAAGCGGCATTGCGGTCTTTATGGCCCAGTGCACCAAGGCCATAGCGGTGGGGAAAGGAGACAAACCGAACAATGGACGAGGCAACTATTAAGGTCATCGTGTTTGATCTCGATGGAACGCTGTACGAGGAAACAGAGCATTTTGACTATTACGCCGAACAGGTGGCTAAGCGGCTGAAGACAGCGGACCGGCCGCGGTTTTGGGACGACTACCGGGCGGTGCTGGCCGGGCGCCATCCGCTTCGCATCGGCACGGTGTACGATACAAAGGAAGATTTGATTTTGCAGCTTGAAGAAGGAGATGTTCGCGAAGTGCGCCGTTGGAGCGGCGAGCTGTTGCCGGCAGCCGACGTCAAAGCGGCCTACCCTAGGCCGGTGGCGATCGATTTGGATCGGTTTTTCAGCATCGGCGACCTTTGGTGGGTGCCGAGCTCGATTGGCCGCCATTACGGATTGGCCAATGCGGATACATATGCGGCGTTTTTGGAGACGCGCGAATGGATGATGGGGACGGAATTCCAGATGAATGGAGCGCCGGGGCTGGCTGAGACGCTTGCCCAGCTGCGTGAAAAAGCGGCGCTCGTGTTGATGACGAACAGCCCGGAGCCGGACAGTGAAGCGATTTTGCGAAAGCTGGGGCTGGCGGATGTATTCCATTATAAAATTTTCCAAGCCGCTAAGCCGGTTAAAACGGTTGCCCATTTGGAAGCGATTCGGGCGCGCTTTGGGGTTGAGTACAAGCAAATGCTCTGCGTCGGCGACAACATCGGCAATGACATCGCGCCGGCCCGCCGGCTCGGCTGCCGAACGATGTTGATTGACGCGTACGGTTTGGCGAAGCCGGGTGATGCCGACGTCATCGTCGCCTCCACGTCAGCGTGTGTGCCGGTGCTGCGCCGCCTGCTGTAGGCGGCGCATACCATTTTGTCTAAACTATTCAGAATATTATTGACATAAAAGGTGGAAGCATGTACAATGAAAAGTGTACATGCTAGCCAGACAATCAACGGTATGAATTGAAAGGCTTGGGCATATGGATGTTATTGCAACCGCTTTCTTTTGGGCGGTGGCTGCCGATTTGCAAAGCAGACAAAAAGAGGGGGGAACGGTTGGATGAATACGAGACATTACCCGTATTGGCCGAAACGGCTTTCGAAAACGTTGACCGTGCCGGAGACGACGCTTGTCGACCATTTGGAAACGACAGCGAAGCGCTATCCGAACAAAACAGCGATTTACTATTACGGCGCAGCATATTCGTACAAGCAGCTGCTTGATGACGTCAACGCGCTCGCCGGCTATCTCCAGCGAAAGCTGTCCGTCCAACCGGGCGACCGTGTGTTGTTGTACATGCAAAACTCTCCGCAGTTTGTCATCTCCTACTATGCCATTTTGCGCGCTGAAGCCATTGTCGTGCCGATCAACCCGATGAACACCTCAGATGAGCTTTCCTTTTATGTGAACGATTGTGAGACGAAAGTCGGCCTCGTTGGCCAAGAGCTGCTGGACAAAGCGACGCCGCTTCTCGGCCGGACACCGCTTGAACATCTTATCGTCGCCGCGTATTCCGATTATGCGTCCGATGATTCCCCGGTGTCGTTGCCGGCTGAAGTGGCGGCGCCGCGGCGGGCCATTGGGGATGAGCGCATTCTTTTATGGGCGGACTGCCTCGGCGCCCAATTGCCGCCGCTTCCATACAACGGCCATGTTGATGACATCGCCGTCTTGCCATACACATCCGGGACGACCGGGGTGCCAAAAGGCTGCATCCACCCGCACCGGACGGTGAACGCCAACATCGTCGGCGCCTATTATTGGGGCAACGTGACGAGCGATTCCGTCGCCTTGGCGACATTGCCGTTTTTCCATGTCACCGGGATGGTCCATAGCATGCATACGCCGATTTTCGCCGGCGCCGCCATGGTGTTGATGACGCGCTGGGATCGGGACGCGGCGGCCCGGCTGATTGAATTGCACCGCTGCACCCATTGGGTGAACATCAGCACGATGCTGATTGACTTTTTGGCCAACCCGGCGCTCGGTCGATACGATATTTCATCGCTTGCGAGCATTTCCGGCGGCGGGGCGGCGCTGCCGGAGGCGGTCGGGGAAAAATTGTTTCAGCTTACCGGCGTCCGCTACTTTGAAGGCTACGGGTTGTCCGAGACGATTTCGCAAACGCACTTCAACCCGCCGGACCGGCCGAAGCTGCAATGCCTTGGCGTGCCGGCCTTTGACGTCGATGCGCGCATCATCGACCCGGCGACCGGGAAGGAGCTCGGCCCAGGCGAAGTCGGGGAAATCGTCGTTTGTGGTCCGCAAGTGTTCCGCGGCTATTACCGGCGTGAAAAAGAAACGGAAGAAGCGTTCATCGAGCTCGACGGCAAACGGTTTTTCCGCACCGGCGACATCGGGCGGATGGATGAGGAAGGATACTTTTTCATCGTCGACCGCGTCAAACGGATGATCAACGCTTCCGGCTATAAAGTATGGCCGACTGAAGTCGAGTCGCTTTTGTACAAACATCCTGCTGTTCAGCAGGCGTGCGTCGTCGGCGTGCCGGACCCGCGCCGCGGCGAAACGGTGAAAGCATTTATCGTTCTTCATGACGAGTATGTCGGCAAAGTAACGGAAGAAGAGATCGTTGAATGGTCCAAAACGCAAATGGCGGCGTACAAATATCCGCGCCTCGTTGAATTCCGCTCGTCGCTGCCGATGACGTCAAGCGGCAAGCTGCTTTGGCGGAAATTGCAGGAAGAGGAATATGAAAAAGCGAGGAAAGGGGCGAACGCTTGATGACGAAAACAGTCGAAACGGTTTTAGGCCCGGCTCCGGTGGAACAACTTGGAAAAACGCTCATCCACGAACATTTCCTCTTCGGCTACCCGGGATTTCAAGGTGATGTGACGCATGGCCCATTTCATGAAGATGAAGCGCTTCGCGTTGCCGTTGAAGCGGCGGAAAAGATGAAGCGGCACGGCATTCAAACGGTTGTCGATCCGACGCCGAACGACTGCGGGCGCAACCCGGCGTTTTTGCGGCGCGTTGCCGAAGAAACAGGGCTGAACATCATTTGTGCGACCGGCTACTATTATGAAGGAGAAGGAGCGCCGCCGTACTTCCAATTCCGCCGGTTGCTCGGGACGGCGGAAGATGATATTTACGACATGTTTATGACCGAGCTGACCGAAGGCATTGCCGACACCGGAATCAAAGCCGGCGTTATCAAGCTCGCCTCAAGCAAAGGCCGCATCACCGAGTACGAAAAGATGTTCTTCCGCGCCGCCGCCCGCGCGCAAAAAGAGACGGGCGCGGTCATCATCACCCATACGCAAGAAGGGACGATGGGGCCGGAACAAGCCGCCTATTTGCTTGAGCACGGCGCCGACCCGGACAAAATCGTCATCGGCCATATGTGCGGCAACACCGACCCGGACTACCATCGCCGGACGCTTGAGTACGGTGTTTACATCGCCTTTGACCGCTTCGGCATTCAAGGGATGGTCGGCGCTCCAACGGATGAGGAACGGATTCGCACGCTTCTTGCCCTGCTTCGCGACGGATACGCAGACCGGATTATGCTTTCGCATGATACGGTCAACCTTTGGCTCGGCCGCCCGTTTGAACTGCCTGAGCCGTTTGCAGAAATGATGAAAAATTGGCATGTCGAGCACTTGTTTGTCAATGTGATTCCGGCGCTGAGAAAGGAAGGGATCGGCGACGAGGTGTTTGCGCAGCTGTTTGTGCGCAATCCAGCCGCCTTATTTTCCGCCTGACAGGGCCGTGAAGCGCCGAATTCAAAACCGCTGCCAGCCGGCTTTGCCCGGCCGACAGCGGTTTTTCGTTTGCCGTCCGTTTTTTGCCATCATTATGAATAATTTTCCTCATTTGTTGAACAATAAGGAAAGACATCAGCCGGGCGAAAGGAGGGAGAGAGGCGCTGGTGACAGAAAAACGACTTCTGTTCTTCTCACTGCTGGCCATCGCCTTATATGTGTCGCCGTACTTTGTACTCGGTGAAGATGCGCATATGCGCGTCCATGACAATTTGGATTCCAACATTGCCTGGTATAAAGTGCTCACCCGAAGCGGCGAACTGTTTGGACCGGTTGACGGAATCATCCCGCAAATCATTAACGGATTGCCGCGCAACGCGTTCGGGACGGAGTTCAGCGGCATCGTCTGGCTTCACGCTTTGTTTCCGTCCATTTACGCCTATGGGCTCAGCCAAGCCATCACCCGCGTGTTCGCGTTTGTCGGCATGTATCTTCTGCTGAAAAAGCATGTGCTGCCGGCCGGACGCTGGGGATGGATCCGCATCGGCGCTTCGTTGACGTTTGCCTTGACGCCGTTTTGGCCGTCGGGGATGTTGAGCACGCTCGGCATGCCGCTTGCGCTTTGGGCGTTTTTAAACATTCGGGGCGGGGAGCGTTCATGGGTGAATTGGGCGGTGTTGACGCTCTTGCCGCTTTACTCGAGCTTTGTGCTTGGCTTTTTCTTTTTCCTAAGCGCGCTTGGGATTTGGTGGCTCATTGATGTCATCCGCGGCAAGGGTTGGAATTGGCGGTTTTTGGCGGCCATCGTCTATATGACGGTGCTCTATTTGGCGGTCGACTACCGGCTTGTCCATTCGCTCTTGTTTTCCGATGAACCGACAAGCCGAGACGAATATTTCCACGCCCGCCTGCCGCTTTGGCGGGTGATCCGTCTGACGTTCAAAAACTATGTGCTCGGCCATACTCATGTGATGACGGTGCACGGGTTCGTCATTTTGCCGGTGACGCTCATCGCCTTGTACTTCGTGTGGAAGCGGAAGCGCTGGCGGCAGGAAATGCCGTTTCTTGTGCTGCACGTATTGAACTTCGCGTTGTCGACATGGTATGCATTTTGGTTTTACAAAGGATGGCTGCCGCTCACGGAACGGTTTGATTTGCTCGATAAGTTCAATTTCGCCCGCTATCATTTTTTGCGGCCGATGGTCATTTACGTTTTGTTTGCGATGGCGCTGAAAATTATTTGGCAGGAAGGACGGCGGTGGCGGGCGGTCAGCGCGGCGGCGATCGCTTTGCAGCTGTTGGTGCTTGTCTTGCACAATGAGGAAATCGTCTACCGCAACAAGCCGTCATTTCGCGAATTTTACGCTGAGAAGCAATTTGCCGCCATCCGCGAGTATATCGGCCGTCCCGTCCATACATACCGCGTCGCCAGCATCGGCATCCACCCGGCGATCGCCCAGTACAACGGTTTTTACACGCTTGATACGTACAACAACTTTTACCCGTTGGAATACAAACACCGGTTCCGCCGCATTATCGCCAAGGAGCTGGAAAAAAACAAAAAGCTGCGCGAGTATTTTGACGAATGGGGCGGGCGCTGCTACCTTTTTGTCGACGAACTCGGCAAACATTATATGTTCAAGAAAACGTCGAAGCGGACGATCCGCCATCTTGAATTGAACACAAAAGCGTTTTACGCCATGGGCGGGCGTTATATTTTCTCGGCGTTGCCGATTGAAAACGCAAGCGACAACGCGTTGCATCTTGAGCGTGTGTTTCGCTCGGACGAATCTGCTTGGACGATTTACTTATACAAGGTCGCATGGAAAGGGGGAACGTGAGATGTCCGAACCGGTAGTAGCCATCGTCGTGCCGTGTTACAACGAAGAAGAGGTGCTCCCAGAGACGATCCGCCGCTTGCAGGCGCTGCGCGGCGAACTTGTTGAGGAAAAAATGATTTCGCCCAAAAGTGCGCTCTTGTTCGTGGATGACGGAAGCCATGACGATACATGGAAAATCATTTACAAGGCGAGCTTGCGCCATCCGGAAGTGAAAGGGCTGAAACTGGCGCGCAACGCTGGGCATCAAAACGCGTTGCTGGCCGGTCTGTTTGCGGCAAAAACACACGCCGACTGCTTGATTTCGATCGATGCCGATTTGCAAGATGATTTGTCGGCCATTCGCGAATTTGTGCAAAAGTTTCGCGAAGGGTATGACATCGTTTACGGCGTGCGCCGGCGTCGCGATACGGATACGTGGTTTAAACGCCATACCGCCCAAGGATTTTATCGGTTAATGAAGATGTTTGGCGTTGATCTCGTGTATAACCATGCCGACTACCGTCTGATGAGCCGGCGCGCGGTCGAGGCGCTCGAACAGTTCGGGGAAGTGAACTTGTTTTTGCGCGGCATCGTTCCGCTTCTAGGTTTTCGCTCGGCGGCCGTCTATTACGACCGGAAAGAACGGCTGGCCGGAAAAACAAAATACCCGTTAAAAAAAATGATCGCTTTTGCGCTCGACGGGGTCACATCGTTTAGCGTCACCCCGATTCGCTTTATTTCGCTCATCGGCTTTCTCTCGTTTGTCGTCAGCCTCATCTTCGGCGCCTATTTTCTCTTTTTAAAGTGGGCTGGACATACCGAGACGGGATGGACGTCGCTCATTACCTCGATTTGGCTGCTAGGGGGGCTGCAGCTCATCGCCCTTGGGCTGATCGGGGAATACGTTGGAAAAATTTATAAGGAAACGAAACGGCGGCCGCGCTACATCGTCGATTTGGATTTATGGAACTGGCCACTGCCGCAGCGGCTGTCGCCATCGGCTTCGTCCGAGGAGGCGGAAGCGGCGAAGCGGCTGCAGCCATAAGGAAACGGCAGGCGTGCACAAGCGCGCCGTTTTTCTTTGTCTTGCAATTCTAAAAAAGAAAGAGTAGACTGATGGATGGGAATGATATGGTGGATTGGCGGGGGATGCAGAGAAGGCGGTCTTTCGCCGGCTGGCAAAGGCTGTTTGTCGAGAAAGGGGAGGGTAAGCGATGGCCGATTGGCGTGAATGGGCGGAACTGCGCGAGCGGGTGAGAGAGGCCAATCCGCTCGTCCACAATATGACGAATGTCGTCGTGACGAATTTTACGGCGAACGGATTGCTGGCGCTTGGCGCTTCGCCGGTGATGGCGTATGCGAAAGAGGAAGTGGCAGAGATGGCGAAGCTTGCCGGCGCGCTCGTATTGAACATCGGGACGCTGAACGCTGAGGAAGTAGAGGCGATGTTGATCGCCGGCCGGGCGGCGAACGAAGCCGGTGTGCCGGTGGTGTTCGACCCGGTCGGAGCCGGGGCCACGCGCTATCGAACGGAGACGGCGCGCCGCATCGCCGAACAGGTGAAGCTTGCAGCGGTCCGCGGCAATGCGGCGGAAATCGCCAATATGATCGGCGAGATGTGGGCGATTAAAGGCGTCGACGCCGGGGAAGGAAGCGGCGATGCCGCGGCTTTGGCGAAGCGGGCGGCGGCCAAGCTTGGCACCGTTGTGATCATCACCGGAAAGGACGATGTCGTCACGGACGGAAACACGACGTATTTGGTTCACAACGGCCACCCGCTGTTGACGAAAGTGACCGGGACGGGCTGTTTGTTGACGTCGGTGATTGGGGCGTTTGCCGCTGTTGAGCGTGATATGGTGAAGGCAGCGGTGGCGGCGCTCGCCTATTATGGCGTCGCGGCGGAGCGGGCGGCTGCAGAAGCTGGGGAGCGCAGTCCGGGCCGTTTTCAGTCGTTGTTTCTAGACGCGTTGGCGCACACAAGCGCCGATGATGTGAAGCGTGACGGACAGGTCGAACAACGGTAAAAGGAGAGGGGAGCCACATGGTATTCAAAGCGTTGACGATTGCTGGTTCGGACAGCGGCGGCGGCGCCGGCATTCAAGCGGATCTCAAAACGTTTCAAGAGCTTGGCGTGTTTGGCATGTCAGCGATCACAGCGGTGACGGCGCAAAATACGCTTGGCGTGCAAGGCGTCTTTCCGCTGTCGGCGGAGGCGGTCGCCGCCCAGATCGAATCGGTGGCCGCTGATTTAGGCGCCGATGCGGTGAAAACCGGCATGCTTTTTAGCGCCGATATCATCTGCACGGTGGCTGAACAGGTGAAAAAACACGGCTGGAAGCGGCTTGTCGTCGATCCGGTGATGATCGCGAAAGGCGGCGCCCCGTTGCTGCAAGAAGAGGCGGTGGCGGCGCTGAAAGAAGAACTGTTGCCGCTGGCGCTTGTCATTACGCCGAACATTCCGGAAGCGGAAGCGCTGACCGGCACGGCCATCCGCACGATGGATGACCGCCGCGAAGCGGCGCGCCGTCTGCACCGGATGGGCGCCCGCTACGTCGTGATTAAAGGCGGCCATGATGACGACGGCGAGGAAACGGTCGATTTGCTGTATAATGGAGACGGATTTTCGTATTTTAAAAGCAAGCGGATCGACACGCGCCATACGCACGGGACCGGTTGTACGTTCGCGGCGGCGATTGCGGCTGAACTGGCGAAAGGGCGCCACCCCGCTGATGCTGTGGCAACGGCGAAGGCGTTTGTACAATCGGCGATTGCCCATCCGCTCGGCATCGGCCAAGGCCACGGGCCGACGAACCATTGGGCGTATCGGCAATATGGGGAGTGAGACGGGTGGCGCGCATCACAAGCGAAGAAATGAAAGAGCGGTTGGCGGTGTACTTTATTATGGGAACCCCAAACAGTGAGAAGCCGGCGGAGCAGGTGCTCGAGGAAGCGCTTGACGGCGGCGTGACGCTGTTTCAATTTCGCGAAAAAGGACCGGGCGCTTTCAAAGGGGAAGACAAAGCGGCGCTCGCCCAAAGATTGCAGCGTCTTTGCCGCACTTATGGCGTGCCGTTTATCGTCAACGATGACGTCGAGCTGGCTATGGCCATCGATGCCGACGGTGTCCACGTCGGCCAAGATGATGAAGACGCGCGGCGCGTGCGGGAGAAAATCGGTGATAAAATTTTAGGCGTTTCCGCCCACAACGTCGAAGAAGCGATGGCGGCGATGGCGGCAGGGGCTGATTACATCGGCGTCGGCCCGATTTATCCAACCCGCTCAAAGGATGATGCGAACGAAGCGCAAGGCCCCGATATTCTTCGCCGCCTCCGCGAAGCGGGGATTACGATTCCGATTGTCGCCATCGGCGGCATTACGGCTGACAATGCAAGAGAGGTGATGGAGGCCGGAGCGGACGGGGTGTCGGTCATCAGCGCCATCGCGTCATCTCCGTCGCCTAAAGCCGCCGCTTCTCGTTTATTGGAGGCGGTGCGGGCTGCCCGTGTGAAACGGTGACCATCAAACAGACAAGACAAAAGGGTGTCCTGTTCGCAGGACACCCTTTTTGCGTCTTAAGAAGCCGTCTGCCGCCACCTCGGCCACCGCCATTCAAGCAGCGGCCGCACGAGCCGGACGACCGGCCGGCTGCCGAGAACGAGCATAACGGCGACCGACAGCGCGAGCAGAAGCGGATAGCCGTGCACATCCATAATAAAATCCGTAAACGGCGTTTCGTGCAAATATTTTAAAATAAACCCGTGCAAGATATAGATGTAAAACGTGCGCGCCCCAAGCACGGAAAACGAGAAGCGCCGGCTCGGGATGAGCGACAGAAAGCCAAACATCATGAGCAGGCTCGCCCCATAAATGGCAAGGCGGCTCGCCGCGCCGGCCGGCTCCGACACGCCGAGCGTATCGTATGACTTTGAGCCGTACAACCAGTCTTGCGGCAAGTCTGGAAACCCGAAATGAATAAGCACAAACATGCCAGTCAGCACAAACAGCGAAGCGACGCGCACCGGTGCGGCAAACAGGCGCTCGATCGCCGGCTTTGGCGTGAAAAACCCGAGCAAAAAGAACGGGAAAAACGTGAGCGTTCTTGACAAGCTCAGCCATTTTTCCGCTTCCATCATCCCGCCGGCCAAGCCGAGAAGAAGCGCCATCGGCAGCGCGATCCGCTTCGGCAGCCGGCCGAACCATAACAGCAGCACGTTCCAGCTGAACAGGCTGAGCAAAAACCATAGGCTCCAATGCGGGGTCAACAAGTCAAGTTCCAACGACTGTTTGTCGTACAGGAAGAAGTAGTAGACCGAGTACAGCAGCTGGAACAGAACGTACGGAATGAGCAGCTTTTTCGTAATTTTTTGCAAGTAGCCGTGTTCATAGAACTTTTTGGCGAAATAGCCGGAAATGAAAATGAACGCCGGCATATGGAAAAAGAAAATCCACGTATACAAGCTGTGCACCCATAAGACGCCGTCAATGTACGGGCGCAGAAAGTGGCCAAACACGACAAGGAGCATCAACGCACACTTCGCGTTGTCAAAATAATAGTCCCGCTCCTTCACAGTGTTTCCTCCTTTCTAACACATCAATTCGAATCATACTTCTTCTTTTTGGGGGAGTCAACCGCAGAAACATGCCGCTGCCGGAAAGCGGCTGTCCATGCAACAGTTTGACAAAGAAAGGTGATGATTGGGTGAAAAACGACCGCCGCGAAACGGACGATATGACGCAGTTATTGCAAATCATCAACGCCAAAGGGGACGAAGGGGAATTGAACGCCATCGTCTGCAACGATGAATTGTTTTGGAAAAGCTTGCGGGCGCAGGCGGAAGACAGTGCAAAAGGAGGCGAATAAGAAATGGAGTTGCTGCGGGCGAAACGGATCGCCGAGGCCGGGGAGATCGTCCCGGTGACGTATGAAGGAAAACGGGTGATCATTCAGCACGTCGATGAAGGGCGGGAAATGGCGCGCATTTATTTTGCTGATGAGCCGGAACGCGAGCAAGACGTACCGGTGCGCCTGCTTGAAGAGCTGTAGGCGCCGGGCAAGTTGTCGTTGTTTTGTCAAGGGAAAGCCGATGACACTCCTTGTTCGAATATGATATAATAACGAAAGAAATGACGCTTGAACATTGGAGTGAGCAATATGAACATCGGGTTTGGAGAAATTGCGCTCATCGTCTTTTTCGCATTGCTCATTTTCGGGCCGAAAAAGCTGCCGGAGTTAGGGCAAGCGGCTGGAAAAACGCTGCGTGAATTCAAAAACGCGACAAAGGGCATCATTGACGACGACGAGGCGACAAAAGCGCAAAAATAAGAGGTTGGGCGAGAGCCTAGCCTCTTATTTTTTGCTTTGTCGGCCATTGTTCTCTCGCCGCAAAAAAAAAGACAAGCTCTGCTGACAAGCGCCATATACATATACGGAGGTGCGTTCGTTCGTTGCAATCAGCCGGTGGCGGAGGGGAGTCATGATGATCAAAAAAATGGCGGCGGTGATCGTCGGCAGCCTGTTGCTTGGCGTTGGCATCAACGTCTTTTTAGTTCCTCACCATTTGCTTGATGGGGGAATGATCGGGCTCGGATTGATCGCCAAATATGTCTGGAACGTGCAAGCCGGATTGACGATGATCGTCTTGAGCGTTCCGCTTTACGTGGCGGCTTGGTTTTACTACCGCCCGTTTTTTTACAACAGTTTGCACGGTCTTTTGTTTTCCTCTTGGATGATTGACGTATTGTCGGTGTTGCGCGGCGTGGTGGCGCTCGATCCATTGTGGAGTGCCATGATCGGCGGAATCTTGGTTGGTGCAGGCATCGGGTTGATGCTGCGTGAGGAGACAAGCACGGGCGGCACCGACTTGCTCGCCCAGTTTATCGCGCGGCTGACGAACTGGAACGTTGGGATCGTTATTTTTGTGATTGATGCGTGCATCATTTCAGCTGGAAGCTTGATCATCGACTCCGTGCCCTTTGTTCATTCGCTTGTCGTCGTCACGGTTGTCGGGGCGGTGACAACGATGTTGACGCACGAAAAAACGATGGGGGTGTAATCCAGTCCCCACCGTTTTTTCATGGCCATTCCCCGCCTGTCCGCTGTCATGATCAAGACGGAAAGGGAGGCGGTTATGGAACTTGAGCGTTCGAGCCTGCAACGCTTCGTTGAGATGGCGTCATTCCGTTGCAACGGGCGGCATGCAGGCTGTTCCAGATGGAAGGCGGGCGCTTGTTCACGGTTTCGCCAGCTCGAGGGCACGATAGACGTTGATAAGTCCGTAGCCATAATACGGATCTTTTCCTCTCTCGCCTAAGTCATCAGCGCTTTCGAGAATAATGTCGCGCACTTCATCGTTCGAAAGCCGCGGGTTGACGGAGCGGATCAAAGCGGCGAGTGCGGTGACGTGCGGCGCGGCCATCGACGTGCCGGAAAGGGCGGCGTACCGGTGGCCGGCAAACGTGCTGGCAATGTTCGTCCCGGGCGCCACCACATCGATGTACTCGCCATAATTGGAATACAAAGCGTAGGATAGATCCGGGTCGACGGCCCCGACGCTGATCACTTCTGGATACGCGGCCGGAAAGCTCGGCTGTGATGTGCTGTCGTTGCCGGAAGCGGCGACAAGCACGACATCATGGGCGGCGGCGTAGCGGATCGCCTCTTCAAGCACCGAGGACGGTTGGTAGTTGCCAAGGCTTAAATTGATGACCTTTGCCCCGTGGTCGACCGCCCAGCGGATGCCTTTCGCCACGTCGATGCTCGTTCCATAGCCGTCCGCATTTAATGCTTTGACGGCCATGATCGGGTTGAACCATGTTATGCCGGCGACTCCTTCGTCGTTGTTCGGCTGTGAGGCGATAATGCCAGCGACATGGGTGCCATGGCCATTTTCGTCATTCGGAGAGCGGTCGTCGGCCAATACGTTGTATCCGGGACCAAGGCGGCGGATTAAATCGGGATGGGTCAAATCGACCCCGCTGTCAATGATGGCGACAGGCACGGTTTGTTTGCCGCGCGACAACGTCCAGCCGGCTTCGGTATGAATGGCCGGCAAATTCCATTGGTAGCGGGCGTAAAACGAATCGTTCGGGATCAGCGCCGGCTTGTTCCACTCATTTTGCATGTAAATGTAGTGCGGTTCGCAATAATCAACCATCGGAAGGGATCGGAAATAGCGGCGTATCTCTTCGTACGTTTGCCCGCGCGAACGGAATACAAACACGTGGTCGACCTGCTTGATGAGCTGGCCGGCGATGGCTGCCTCCATTTGTTGAAGACGGCTTTCCGATGGCAATGCCCGAAAGCGGACGACGATCTCATTGGCGAAATAATGGCTTCGGTCACCGCGGCGATTATGGAGGATTTCCCGAATGCGCGGGTGCTTGTTCAACTGCTGTTTCAGCTGTTCGCCTGCGCTTAAGCTGTCTAAGGCGACAACGGTTGGATGGGTGGGTGCGACCTCGGCGTCAAACGGCTTCAGCCGTGGTGGAGCCGGGGCGTTTTCTTCTAGAGCCGGTCGCCCCAAGGCGGCTGCGGCAACGAGTAGAGCAACAACCGCGCTGGTCGCGGCCCATATTCGGTATCGGCGTTTCACGCTGTTCACCTCCTTGTTGTTAGGATGGGCGAATGGAGGGCAAATCATGAAAATGGGATTCCACTTGCAGCGGGCGAATCCCATTTGTGCGTTCAGCGGCCGGCTGATTGCAACACTTGCTGCGCCGTTTGCATATCGACGCGCAGCTGCTCTTGGACGTTGGTCGGATGATAGTATCCTTTGTTGATCATGTATTGGCTAATTTGCTCGTGAAACGCAATCGCGTCATTTAACTTCCCTCCGAAAGAAGTCTCCTACTTCTAAACGTGAAGGTGCGCCAGCGAATATGGCTAGAACGGACACCTTCGGAACGAAGGGAAGCGTAAAGGGTTCTTGTGTGTGGCTTACCGTTCGGCGAACACGCACAAGTCGCTTGAAGCCCCCACCTCCAAGCGAAGCGTAGGTGGTGGGTAGTTCACATGTTGCTTCAGCGTATTGCGCACTTCCGGGGTTGTTGCTTCGGCAATGGCCATTGCGCACGCTTTGATCGCACTTTTCGCCCCAATGAGATAGTCGGCGGCGATCATTTGATCATTGAATACGCCGGTCGGCGTCATCGTTGCCTGCATCGTTGTCCCTCCTCCGTTCGTTACGATAATAAGTTTTGCAAGTCGCGGATGTGCTGCTCTGTTTTTTGCATGTCTTGTTGAATGAGCGATTTCAGCTGCGGGTCGCTCGCCATTAGACTATTTGTTGTCGCACACGTCGTGCTGATCGCTTTTGGGGATGTTTTCCTTGCAATGACGTTCCTCGGATTGTCCACACTAACGGACAAGGAGGGACAATCGATGAACGAAACGTGTTTCTATTGCCAATGCGAGTGCGACGACAACGTGCATTACGTCTCGTTCCATGCGAACGATGAAGAACGCGAGGAAGCGCTTTGTCCGGAATGTTACCAAGAATGGCTGCAGGGCATGAAAGGCTAAAAAACCGCACCGGTTCGGTTACGGTGCGGTTTTTTCTGCGAGCGGAGGGGTGGTGACGACATCGGACAAGTCGCTCTCTTCGTCATAAGAACGATACACGGCTGCTTTGGTCCGCGGAGCGTGAAGCGACAACGATAAAATGCGCTCGTTCCCGTTGTGGGCGACTTTTGTTTCCATCCTCAGCGCCGCATCCGCCAGTGTCAGCGAGTAAAAGCGGTACGTCAAACCGAGCCAAGTGCGCTCGGACCGGACGGTGTCCGGATGATGGCGGATCAGCTCCGCCAGCTCGGCAAACGAATGGTTTTCCCGCTGAAGCCATTCGCGAATGGCGGCTGCCGTCTGTTCCAGCAAATGTTTCCATGACGGTGTCATCGACATCATCCTTTTTTACATCCAGCATGCCCATTTTCGCCCTTTGTTATGCGGGCAGGCGGATGGAAAACGTCGTCATGTCTTCATCGGATGAACAGCGGATATCTCCGCCATGGTCTTCAATCACTTTTTTGCAAATGTACAACCCGATGCCGGTTCCGAGTTTTTTCGTCGTAAAAAACGGCTCGAAAATCGTTTCCACAATGTCGGCCGGAATGGACGGACCGTTGTTGGCGATTTCGATGATGGTGCTTCCGTCTTGGCAACGGGCGGCGATGTTGATCCGCCGCGGTTTTTCCCTCTCTTTCAACGCTTCGATCGAGTTGAGCAAAATATTTACCAGCACCTGGCGCAGCTGATCTTTATAGGCAAATATATGTATGGATTCATCGATCGCCACCGAAAGGTCGACATCGCTGTCGACGATCGTGGCGTATAAAAACTCGATAATTTCCTCCAACAGCTGGCAAAGCGAAAACGTTTCCTTTTCGCTTTCAACAATTTCTTTGCGTGAGGCATGCAAAAATTGCGAAATGCGAAATTTCAGCTGCTGCAACTCATGGTCGATAATGTCTAAATAAGGAAGATGCGGATGCTCAAACTTCAATAATTGAATAAAACCAATAATAGCCGTAAGCGGATTGCGAAACTCATGGACAAAACTCGATGACATTTGTCCGAGCAGCGTCAGCCGGTCTTGATGCGATCTGGCAATGAGCGCATTTTTCTCATGCAGCTCCTTTTCTTTTAACTCATTGTATTTGGTGACCGCATGAAACAAAAACTGGTCAAACAACTCGTTCATATGGTCAATGAGCGGGGCGAGCTCATCGACGGACAGCGGTGCGGCCAACGCATGGTTGATGATCAGGCGCCGTCCCAAGTTTACGTTGTAAACAAGGGCGCCGATGCCGGCGTTCATCTCCGCCCGTTCTTTGGCGATTTTGTTCGCCAGCCGTTCAACCATCTCGCCGGGCCGCGACTGCAGCAGCGCCTCTTTGACCAAGGTGAACACCGCCAAGCCGTTTTGTTCGACACAGTCGATATATTTGTCATCGTCGGCAATTTTCATTTGCTGCCGCCAATAGGCGAGGAAGTCCGGCAAATGGGTTTCCAAATGGGTGACAAGCTGCTGTGCGGCAGATGCCAACAAAGCCACCTCGCTTTCTGTCGTTTATTTTTATTATAATTGGGAACATCGAACTAGAACAGAGGGAAAATGGCTGCATATCCGAGAAAACTAGTTTCCTTCCGCGAAAAAGGCGGGTGGTTTGAACAAAAACGGAAAAATCATTTATAATGAATGGGACGAACAAATATTTTGCAAAAGGTTGGGGACGATCGTGAAATTGTATGACTCGATTTTAGATTTGATCGGTGGCACGCCGATCGTGAAGCTCAACCGTCTCCCGGATCGGGAGGGAGCGGACGTATATATAAAACTCGAATCGTTCAACCCAGGCGGCAGCGTCAAAGATCGGCCGGCTTGGGAAATGATCCGCCGGGCAGAGGCGGAAGGGAAAATTACGCCTGGAAAAAGCACGATCATCGAACCGACGTCCGGCAACACCGGCATCGGGTTGGCCATGGTGTGCGCCGCCCGCGGGTATCGCTGCATCATCACGATGCCCGACAATGCGACGGTGGAGCGGGTGAAAATTTTAAAGGCGTACGGAGCCGAAGTTTATTTGACGCCGGCGGAGAAGCGGATGCAAGGGGCAATTGATGAAGCGAACCGGCTGGCTGGCGAAATCCCTGACAGCTTCATTCCGATGCAGTTTGAAAATTCGGCCAATCCGGATGCGCATCGCCATACAACGGCGGTGGAAATTTACGAGGCGTTTGATGGGCGGCTCGATGCGTTCGTGCTCACCGCCGGCACCGGCGGGACGGTGACGGGAACAGGGGAGGAACTGAAAAAGCGCATTCCAAATTTGCGCATTTACGTCGTTGAACCGTACGGTTCGCCGGTGTTGTCGGGCGGGAAGCCGGGGCCGCACAAAATTCCCGGCACGGGTCCGGGGTTTATCCCGAAAATTTTAAACCGCTCGATTTACGATGACATTTTTTTGATCAAAGATGAGGATGCCCAGCAAATGGCGCGCCAACTGGCGGCCAAGGAAGGCATTTTGGTCGGCGCCTCAGCGGCGGCGAGCGCTTATTACGCCATCAAAGTGGCAAAACAGCTCCCGAAAGGCGCCCGCGTCCTTTGCATGGCGCCCGATTCCGGCGAGCGGTATTTGTCATCCGATTTATTCGCCGATTAAGCGGACGTCGATCGACGAAAAAAGCGAGGATTTCTTGCCTTTCATTGGGAAGTGAAGCATTCCTCTCTGCAAAACAAAGAGGAATGCTTTTGTTTGATCGTTTGCCGGTGTGGAGAACAAAAAAACCGACCGGTCGTTCTTGATGAAGGATGACAATCGGCTTTCTTTCTGGTTCCTTGGCGCATGCGTTGAGCGCCTCAGCGGGGAGTGCGGTGAATCGTTGCTGTTCTTTTGGCAGATCGAACGAGCGCAGCGCTGCGTCATGGTCGGAATGATAAAAACAGTGACGGATTTCATGAACCATTTCGAATTCCTCCATCGATGACGGCAGGAACGCTTGTGGAGATGGGCCGGCAATTGCCGGTGATGTTGCTGACAGCGTTCATCGCTTTGGCGCCGGGGGGTATGGATCAAATGGGGATTTTGGCGCGGGAAGCGCATGCCGATCTTGCTGTTGTGACAAGTTATCAAATGTTCCGCATTTTTTTCATTTTGCTTGTCGTTCCGCCGGTGCTGAAAAAATGGTTTGCCGCCCGCTGGTTTCGATCGATTGAACGATGGGTCATGCCGTCTGCGTCAATCCAAAAGAAAGGGCTGTGACAAGAAACAAATATATGCTAAACTAGAAAGAAAAAGGAGCATTCCCGTTAGGAGCTTTTCCGGGGACTTGATCAAAAAAAGCCCTCTTGGTATGATGCAGGGGTGTCAAACACATCACTCACCATACCAAGGAGGACTTCAGATGAATTGTACACAAAACTATAAAATTGATCAAGTCACCGAACAAACGCTTGTCGTGGGCATCGATATCGCGAAACGAACCCACTACGCCTGCTTCGTGGATGACCGGGGGCGTGTGCTTCGCAAATCGTTCCCGATCTTCCAGTCGAAAGAGGGCTTTCGCCAGCTGTATGAAGCGATTCAGGAGGCGATGCAAGCGTTCGGGAAGTCAGAGGTGATCGTCGCGGTGGAGCCGACCGGGCACTACTGGTTGAACCTGGCCTACTTCCTCGAGGAGCACGGGATCCCGTTGGTCATGGTC
>NZ_PIJF01000052.1:0-21963 GCF_002809985.1 Geobacillus sp. WSUCF-018B | reverse complement strand
ATCAACGGCCACTTCCGCCACACCAGCGAGACGCTCGCGCACGCGCTCCGCCCACTCGACCGACCCGCGCGCCGGATAAACCACTTCATACAGCTCGCGCGGAAACCCGGAAAAATCATAAATCATGTCATACGTCCCCTCAACCGCCGAAACCGTCGGTTGGCGCGTCATCCAATGCGCTGTAAAGATGACGACCGCCTGCGGGCGAATTCCTTCCCCAAGCTTTTTCAAAAACGCCGTGTACGCATTGTCTTCGATTGCCAACATCGGCGAACCGTGGGCGAGAAATAGGGCGGGGGGTCTCATCGTTCCATTCCTCCCTTGAGTCATATTGACAGATCAACACTTTGCGGCCTGATGCCGCCTCTAGAAGGTTGGTGAAAAACCACTGTTTGACTTGATCGATGATTGAACGCGCGAACATAGAGGCTGATGCAACAAGTTTTTTCTACTTGAGAACCGATTTCCAGAAGCGGTTGCGCAAGTAAATCACCAACCTCCTAGAGAGCTGGTGAAAAATTTGTTTTTTGCTTGAACCGGTGGCAGTTCATCAGAAAGGGGGACAGATCTGACAAGGCTTCCCTAATTGAAAAAAATAATGGGGATGAGCCGCCTTTTTCATTCCTCGTCGGCCTTTCTAGACGATTCGACGAAAAACGGTGTATGGGCCGCTTCCCTTGCCAATCCCCTTACCCTTAGTGTAGCATAAGCATCCTTTGCCATTCTATGCACTTGCAAAACTTTTCCTTGTCCATTTAACCTTTTAAAACAGCAAAAAATCAGTTATAATATACCCGTCTGACACGCCATAAACGGTATGCATCAACAAACATGACTAGAGCCTGCCCCCAGTTCACTGGCAACCAAACAATGAACATATTCTCAAACTGGCCGCGCGTTTGATCGGTTGCACAGCGCCAAAGGCAAGGAGCGGTCTCGTTTCGATGTTTTTCCTCAAAAAACCAGGAACGGATCAAACAATCGGAATTCTCGACGTCTCGAGGGGATGGAGTCTCTCCCCTAGCCGTCCCAGCGCTTAGGTGTACATTCTTATCATGGCCCCGTAGCTCAGTGGATAGAGCGTCGGTTTCCTAAACCGTGCGTCGGAGGTTCGAATCCTCTCGGGGCCGCTAGTGAAAACCCTTGCGATGCGGGGGTTTTTTCTTTATCTCCCGCCATATTCGCCGTAGCTCACCCCGATCGAGCGTTTGCGGAAATGGCGGAAAGATCCTGTCATGGCGAATGTATTTCATAAAGAACGAAACGATATCATGCAAGCCTTTGATCGATGGCTTATATCCATGAACATCCGGAGAAGGTGCTGCAGCGCTTGGGGGATGGGGCGTGATGAGAAGTCCACTCTTCATGTTGCATGTATATACATAAAGAACGCCTGCTCGTGACGAAAGAAGCGGCTCTCTCACTAGTTCAGAGAGCCGCTTTTTTAGTAGAATAGAAGAAAAATAGAAACGAAGAATAACATTTCTATACGAAGGAGTTATTCCCATGTCATTGCACGATCTTTTCCGCCAAGTGATGGCCATTTACGAACAAGAAAAACGCGAAAAACTGTCAAAAGAGCGACGGTCGTTTCAGCTGGTGACACGAGCGATTCCAGAGGCGTTGAAAACATTGCCTTTCTTACCGCCTGACCGGTATATGGTGAAAGGGTCTGTCGGTCAAGGGGTGTGGACCGACGTGCCGTGGGTGGCGGTGATGGATCAAGAGGTGACGGATTCGACGCAGCGAGGGTATTATATCGTCTACTTATTCAGTGAAGATAGGCGCCGGCTCTATTTGACGCTCGCCCAAGGAGTGACGGAGACGCCGAGAGACGAAATGGAGCGGGTGAAGCGGGACATCCGCCAACTCATTCCCGCCGGAGAGCGCGTGCGGACCGATGATGACATCCGTCTTGGCGAAAGCAAACGGGCGAAAGACTACGAACGGTCGGTGGCGGCGTATATCGCCTATTCGTTTGACGATCTGCCATCCGATGAACAACTCGCGCGCGACCTCGAAACGATGATCGGTTATTACCGACAGTATGTGGAGCGAACAGAACCGATGGCACCGCCCGAGCAGGCCCTTTCCTATCGGGAGGCGGTTGAGCATATTCATTCATACATATCCGCCAAAGGGTTTTACTATACGAAAGAGGAAGTGACCAACCTCTTTCTATCGTTAAAAACAAAACCGTTTGTCATCTTGTCCGGCATTTCCGGAACCGGGAAAACAAAAATTGTTCAATGGCTCGCCGAGAGCGTCGGCGCGACGGAAGACAACGGTCGCTTCACCTTAATTCCCGTCCGCCCGGACTGGAATGACGGCTCCGATTTGCTTGGCTATGTCGACATTAAAGGCGATTTCAAGCCCGGGCCGCTCACCAACGTCATCATCGAAGCGGGGAAGCATCCGGACAAGCCGTATTTCGTCGTGTTGGATGAGATGAACCTCGCCCGCGTTGAGCATTATTTCAGCGATGTCTTAAGCGTCATGGAAAGCCGCCGCTGGGAAGACGGGCGCATCACCTCGTCACGGTTGCTGCCGAGAGAAACAGCAGGGTGCGATCTTTTTCTCCCGCCGAACGTCTACATCATCGGCACGGTCAACATGGACGAGACGACCCACCCCTTCAGCAAAAAAGTGCTCGACCGGGCGAACACGATTGAATTCAACCGCGTCCAGCTCGACCATCTCGATTTTTTGCGCGACTTGCCGACCGTCGCGCCCCTGTCAGTCGGACAGGAGCTGTTCGCGGCGCGGTATTTGCATTTGAAAGATGTATATGCCGATTATCCAAAGCTGGTAGAAGACGCGACGAAACAGCTCGTGGAGATCAACCGCATCCTTGAGCCGCTCGGGGCGCACATCGGCTACCGCGTCCGTGATGAAATTTGTTTCTACCTTGCGTATAACGAAGAAGGAAAGCTGATGGAATTTGACAAGGCGTTCGACTATTGCCTGATGCAAAAAATGTTGCCGCGCCTTTCAGGAAGCGACGTGCGGCTCGAAACAGCGCTCAAGCAGCTGTTTGTCCTGTGCGCCGGTTTTGAACCGGACGGTGAATACAGCGGCGTGCTTGATGTTTCGTATGCCCGTTATCCAAAAAGTGCGGGGAAAATTTGGCAGATGCTGCGGAGGTTGGAGGACGATGGCTTCACTTCGTTCTGGCTCGGGGCGTGACGACTATGAGCTCGTCCATATCGAAACGAAACAGCTCACGCTCGTAATCAAAGGAAAGCCGTACCATGAACAATACGAAGGGCTTAAGCAGTACCGCCGCCTCGATTTCCACGAGACGATGGAGTTTTTCGCAAGCGGCGAAGGGGTGCGAAACGTCAAGCTGTTTGACGTGGACGCGGGGGCGCTTGTCTACTGGTCGGGCGGCCACCGCCCGATTTTCTTTGAAAACGGCATCTATCAGCTGCTTGTCGTTCCGAAAACCGACCGGGTGCTCTCCTTTTACCATGAGTCGCCAGCGCTGAGAAACGCCATCAGCCGTGTTGACATCGGCGGACAGGCGGTGTTGATGGGAAATCTCCATTTCCCGAATGAAGTCGGGCTGTCGACATTCGAAATCCGCGACGGCAGCCGTTCCATTTTGGACGTGACGATCGAAATTTTCCCGACGAAATTGACCTACAAACAAGACTACCAGCGACTGCTTGATGAAGTGAGCGAAGAAATTTACAACTTGGCGTTTCACTTTATCAAGCGCACGTACCAGCGGGCGAAGGCGAAGCGCAGCGGCGCGCCGTCCCGAAGTGAATTTTTCCGGCTTATGGAGGCGCATATCGGCGATTTTTTGCAGGCCATTCGCCATATCGAGCGGCAGCCGCACCATCAACTGTCGACCGTCCATGTGAGGGTGCGCGGCGACCAGCTCGGCCGTTTGGATGCGGCAGGACGGAATGATTTGCGCAAGCGGCCGCATGTGTTCCGCGATGTCAAACGCGGCATCGACATTGGAAGTCGAACCGTCATGCCGCAATCGGGGCTCAAAGCGAAACAAGAACTGACGTACGACACGCTCGAAAACCGGTTCGTCAAATGGATGATGACGCGCCTTGTCGAGAAGCTGCGCGATTTGTTCGAACACGTGCAAGGGAAACAAAAGCGGTACGAAACAGAACCGGATCCGGATTTGCTGGAGCGCATCCAATCGATGATCCGCGCGCTCGAAACTCGGCTTCGTCACTCCTTTTGGCAGCCGATCGGGCGGCTTGACCGCTCTGTTGCGAGCCTCGTCCTGCAAATGGCGCCTGGCTACCGCGACGCCTATCAGCTGTTTCTCCTCATCACCCGCGGCCTCGCCTTGCAGGGAACGCTGTACCGAATGTCCGTCAAAGACGTGGCGACGTTGTACGAGTACTGGACGTTTCTAAAACTCGGGCAGCTTCTCGGGAAAAAATACAGACTCATCAGTCAAAACGTCATCCAAGTGAACCGCTTGGGGCTGTTCGTCCATCTCGACAAAACCCGCTCCGCCAAGCAAGTGTACGAACATCCGCACACGGGCGAGCGAATCACGCTCACGTACCAGCTGTACGAAGGGAGGCTGCCGACCGTCCCGCAAATGCCCGACACGGTTTTGGCGATTGAAAAGAAGGGAAAAGACTATACGTTCAACTACATTTTCGATGCCAAATACCGCCTCGATTTCGCCGTTTCCGGCAGCGCGTATGAAAAACGGTACGGAATGCCAGGCCCGATGGAAGACGACATCAACACGATGCACCGCTACTGCGATTCGCTTGTCGCCCGCCGCGGCGGCCCGTATGAGCGCACCGCCTTTGGCGCCTACGTGCTGTTCCCGTGGCATGACGAAGACAGCTACCAAGCGCACCCGCTGTACAAAAGCATCAACGACGTCAACATCGGCGGTCTGCCGTTTTTGCCGAACGCCACCCGTCTCGTCGAGCAGTTCATCGAGCGGTTGATCGAAAACAATCCTGAAGAACTGCAACACGAAGGCATTTTGCCGCAAGGGATCATCGAAGAATGGCGGTCGGCGTTCGACGAGCATGTGCTTGTCGGCATGGTGCCAAGCGCGCGGCATTACGAAGCCTACGTGAAGCACCGCTTCTACCACATCCCAGTCAAGCAGCTGAAAAAAGGCTGGCAAAACGCGCGCTACATCGCCCTTTACCCGAAACAAGGAGCCGCCCCGCAAAACGGGGTCACGTGCTTTGGCAAAATCACCGCCGTGAACATCGTCAAACGCTCGGCCATCGCCGAACTGCCAAAACGAAGCGATGACGAATACGTTCGCTTCGAAGTCGAACGCTGGCACTTTCTCCAACACGTCATCCGCCCCGTCGGCTACGGCATCGCCGTCTATGCGATGACGACGCTCAACACGCTCAAGCAGGCGAAAGAACTGCCGGAACTGTTCATGAAATCAAGCGACGAAATCGCCCTTTGGCGTATCCTGCGGCGGCTGTCCGACCGCATCCGCTTCGACCTGGACGCCCGCTACTTGGATCAGGCGTCCAAAATCACCGCATACCGCGTCAAAAACGTGTCCATCCGCCTGGAAAGCGGCCGTCTCATCATCACAAACGGCGCAAAGCACAAAACAATCCCCGCCGACCTGCTCCGCAGGCAGCCGTCGGCCGTGTTTCGCGAAGTGGTGGGGATGATGGGGGAGGGGTGCGACCAGAAAATGAACCTTGAAAAGTCAACTTTGCGATGACATTGCACACCTCAAGCATTGTAGCATTTCCTCTGGGCGTTTATGAATATCGCTTTTACGGAAGCAAACGTTTTGATCCAAGTGACGATTGCGACGATGAAGATACATTTGAATCAACGACAGTTGGGCAGAAACAAAACAGAAAATGGCGGCATATTGTTTTGGCAGTTTGGTTGGATCTGTAGTAAAATGAAAGTGCTCTTGCATGGGGGATTCCTCCTTTCGAATGATGGGTCACACTTTCATTCTACAGGAGATCTGCCAGCAAGGGCTATTTTTATACTTGATCAAGTTTATCTAGCACCATGGGTAAGGGGATAGTATGAGTGAAAAAATTTTTTGTAGAGGTTTTGTGGGCGTTTGTCATGTTCACGTTTTCTCTCTCTTTGTTTAGTGATTTTGCCTTTGTCATTGCCATTTTACCGTTTGCGGCATTGGCTATTTTTCTTATATGCGCAGTGACAGAAGTGTTTGTTTCTTATTTTGAGAGAAGATGGGGAGTGAAGTGGGGTTGGACAGTTGTTTTAGGAATTGCAATGGTTACGTCGCTTCCTTTTTATCCGTCTGTTGTCTTTATGATTCCCATTTATATTGGGGCAATGGGGTATTATGCAGGGAGGCGACTATTTACTAAATTTTGTAGGATGCAAGGAAAAGCGTAATCACTCACTTTTTGCACCCTCCCGACGAAAATCGGGAGGATTTTTTGCGCTCATCGTCGATGCCGTTTTTGTCGAACGCCACCCGCCTCGTCGAGCAGTTCATCGAGCGGCTGATCGAAAACAATTTTGGCATGTTTTTCTGGAATGTTTTAGCGACTGTAGATGAGCCAATTCACCAACATAAAATGACAACCAAACAAAAAGGAGACATGAACCGGATTCCTTGGGTAAATATAGATGTGCTCAAAACCTATTCGCACAAGGGCGTTCATGTCTCATAAATCGTTGAGCACATCACCTAGGAATTGACATCTTCACGTTAGGGTTGCCGTCGCTGCTGTCCAAACCGGTCATCAAGCCTCTCGTTCATATCGTCGATGTCTTGACCGGCGAAAGACCGGCCGAAGATGGATGAATACCGCGTTCGCCACATTCGGGGGGATGAAACGGTATGGGGCGGCGGTGCTTCCCGACTGCATGTACAGCATCGCCGAATCTCAACAACCCTCTTTTCGCCGAACGGGAACAGCTTCGATCGCAGAAAGGCCGCAGCGTCGTCGAGTTCATTGATGACGCCGCGATATTCCCGTTGGTGTGATCAAAAAACAGCTCCGTATCGTATAAGGGGGTCCTGCTTGTCTTTCTAACAATAGAAATTACTGTAACGAAAAAGGCTCATCTACAGTTATAAATGATTGCATGTAAGTAGCATAAATGCTATCATTGTGTATAATGATTGGTAAAGGGTAGAGGATATTGTTTGAGGTAATATACACAGGAAATGTAAAGGAATTTGAAAATCATCTACTGAGTAAAGCCGAGCAAGAACTTAGACAAAAAGGTCGTCCGGGTATATGGTGTCATGTTGCTGATGTATATGCCAGGCAACTTACGATTATTCAACATCATCCATATCCTTCTGATCCAGAGGACAACAGCTTTCCGGATGATATCACCCCTCCGTCATTGAAACATCTTCGCATGAATACTCGTTATGATCATTTTTACAGATGGGGTATAAGAGGTGGAAGAACTGGAAATCACAGAATTATATTTGCGATTCACAATTTTTCAAAAGTCATATTGCTTCATTATTTTGACAAGCAGTATAACGGAGCGATAAGACGAGAGGATATTGTGCCGGCTGAATCAGCATATGAACGTTATTGCGCTTTCGACCCTTGCCTTTATTAATGGACTGGGAGGGAAAAACAATGAGTGATTTTTTTAAGAAATATGCAGCCATTCGAGGCGAGCAACATGTTCAAAAACTTCGATTGGAAGGAACGATAGCTGCACAGATTAAAACAAGACGAAAACAGCTGAATATGTCTCAACAGGAACTGGCAGATCGCATTGGAGTTCCAAAATCCACGATTGGGAGAATTGAATCGGGGCTTACAAGTCCTAGGGTAGAGACGCTTTTTAAAATTTCGCAGGCATTGAATACTCCTTTTATCATTGATGGTACAAGCAGACAGGATCATAACCTGAATGTTCGGGTTTAGCGCATAATAGGGAAATCGATGAGTTCTTTGATCAACTGAGAGTACATGTGAATTTTCCTCCGATGATTTGGCTCGGTCTCCTTTACCATACGGGAAAATTCGCATTTTTTGTATCCTCTATTTTCCCAATGCGCACCTATCTTGCCGTAAATGATCAAGTACAACTTGTGGTGAAGAGCCGGAAAAGCTTAATCACTCACTTTTTGCACCCTCCCGACGAAAATCGGGAGGATTTTTTTGCGCCCATCGTTGATGGAGAGGCTGGATGTCTTGCTCCTTGACGTCGAATTCGATCAACTCGTTCCTAGATCGAAACAGAGCCCTCGTTCTTAAGCAGTGTCTATGATAATCAATCTATAGTTTCGACAAATTTCAACAACATCCTACCAGTTGTTTTCGTAAAATAAAACCATAAAGAAAAGGGACAAGGAGCCATTGGTGCATGAAGACAAAAGGGATGATTGACAACAGACAAAACGGCCTAGTCGGCGATGCGTTGAAAGCGCATATCACAAAAGGCAGCAAACTATCGATTGCAGCGGCCCATTTTACGTTATATGCGTTTGCAGAGTTGAAAAAAGAACTGGCGCAAATCGATGAATTCCGTTTTATTTTCACAGAGCCTGCCTTTGTGCGCGGTGATCGTTCATTCAATGAATGGATGAAGAAAAACGAAGCGGCGCTGTATGGAGTAGAAGAAGAACGAAAATACAAAATCGAACTTAACCAAGCATACATAGCAAGGGAACTGGCGAAATGGCTGAAACAGAAAGCAAGGGTGAAATCGGTCGTCAATCAGCGCATTCAAGGCAGCATATATCATGTGCGAAATGAGGACGGGTCACAAATCGGCTTGATCGGCGGGGCGCCGTTTTCCAGTCCGGGGCTCGGCTACAGCAGCTCCCCCCATTTTTATTTTGCTCATATGATGGATGATCGAGATTCCAGCGCCCAGTTGCTTCGCCAGTTTGAGTCGATTTGGCAAGATGAACAGGCGCTGCAAGATGTGAAAGAGGAAATGTTGCGGCGTTTGGAAGTCATGTATCAAGAACATCCGCCAGAGTTTATTTACTTTGTCACACTTTATTACTTATTCAAAGATTTTTTAAAAGAAGCGACAAACTACGAAACGTTGCAGACGAGAACCGGTTTCCAACATACGGTGATTTGGAACAAACTTTATGACTTTCAGCGCGATGGGGTCCTTGGGGCTATCAATAAAATTGAAACGTACGGGGGCTGCATTATCGCCGACAGTGTTGGGCTCGGAAAAACGTTCGAAGCGTTGGCGGTGATTAAATATTATGAACTGCGCAATCACCGCGTTCTTGTGTTGGCGCCGAAAAAATTGCGGGAAAACTGGGCCATTTACCGTTTAAATGATAAGCGAAACATTTTAGCCGCAGACCGCTTTTCGTATGACTTGCTCAACCATACCGATTTATCGCGCGAACGCGGCTACAGCGGCGATATTAATTTGGAACATGTGAACTGGGGAAATTATGATTTAGTTGTTATCGACGAATCGCATAACTTTCGCAACAACGATCCGCGCTATGACCGGGTGACGAGATACTCCCGCTTGATGAACGATATCATGAAAGCAGGGGTGAAAACGAAGGTATTGATGCTTTCCGCCACCCCCGTCAACAACAAGCTGGATGACTTGAAAAATCAAATTGCCTTTATTACAGAAGGAAACGACAAGGCATTGGCGGAAACAGCGAACATCAAAAGCATCAGCCAGACGATTCGGCGCGCCCAGTCGCAGTTTAACAAATGGAGCCAGCTTCCCGAAGAAGAGCGGACGACCGAGCGGTTGTTGGATATGCTCGATTGGGATTATTTTGCTTTGCTTGATTCGCTGACAATCGCCCGTTCGCGCCGCCATATTGAAAAATATTACAACGTGGACGCTATCGGGCCGTTTCCGACGCGTCTAAAGCCGATCAATCTGAAAGAAAAAATCGACAGCAAAGATGAGTTTCCGCCGCTTGAGAAAATCAACAACGACATTTTGCGGCTTCGCATGGCGGTCTATTCGCCGATGCAATACGTGCTGCCGCACAAAAGAGCGGACTATAGCGAAAAATACGACACAAAGGTCGCAAACGGCCGAGTGTTTAAGCAAACCGACCGCGAGCACAACCTTGTTTATTTAATGAAGTCGAATTTGCTGAAGCGGTTGGAGAGCAGCGTTCATTCGTTTTCTTTGACATTGCAAAACATCATCCAACAAATCGACGAACATCTCGAGAAAATCGACCGTTGCGATGGAAGTTCTGGGACAATTGGCGAGATGGACGAGATCGATGCGGAAGATCCGGAATTGGAAGAGGCGTTGATTGGCTCGAAAGTCAAAATCTTTTTGAAAGACATGGATTTGATCCGTTGGAAACAAGATTTGCTATACGACCGGGAGATTTTGCTGAGGCTGCTTCACCAAGCGCGGAACGTAACGCCGGATCGCGATCAGAAGCTGTTGGCGTTGAAACGATTGATTGAACAGAAAATCAAGCACCCCATTAACGAACAGAACAAAAAGCTGCTCATTTTCACCGCTTTTGCCGATACGGCAAACTACTTATACGAGAATTTGCATCAATGGGTGCGAAACCAATTTGGCTTGCACTGCGCGGTTGTGACGGGCGCTGATCGGCCGAAAACGACATTGAAGATGAAGAAAGTCGATTTCAACCATGTGTTGATGAACTTTTCGCCCGTCTCGAAAGAGCGCGATAAAGTGATGCCAGAAATGAAGGACGAAATCGACATTCTCATTGCCACCGACTGTATTTCCGAAGGGCAGAACTTGCAAGACTGCGATTATCTCGTCAACTATGACATCCATTGGAATCCGGTCCGCATCATCCAGCGGTTCGGCCGCATCGACCGGATCGGCAGCAAAAACAAACAGATCCAGCTCGTAAACTTCTGGCCATCGATCGAGCTTGATGAGTACATTCAACTTGTCAATCGGGTCAAAGGCCGAATGACCATTTTAGATATTTCAGCGACTGGTGAAGAAAACGTCATTGCCGACAACAGCAATGAAATGAACGACTTGGAATACCGCCGCAAGCAACTGGAAAAATTGCAAAATGAGGTCATTGATTTAGAGGATATTTCCGGAAATATCTCGCTGACGGATTTTACTCTTGACGACTTCCGGATGGATTTGTTGAATTTCATGAAGGAACATAAAGAAGAGCTCGAGCGGGCGCCGTTTGGACTGTTCAGCATTACCGCCAATCAAAATGAAACACTGAAAGACGAAATTCAGCCAGGCGTCATTTTCTGCCTAAAACAAACGGCGCCGATGGCATCTGCGCATGAACAAAACGCGCTTCATCCGTATTACTTAGTGTATGTTCGGGAAGACGGCACGGTGTTGTATAACCATGTCCACGTAAAGAAAGTGTTGGATTTATACCGGTCGCTTTGCAACGGCAAAAAAGACGTCGAATGGGGCTTGTACAAGGCGTTTTACCAAGAGACGAAAAACGGAAAAGACATGGGGCGATACAAGGCGCTGCTGGAAAAAGCGGTGGAAGAGATCGTCGGCAAAATCGATCAGCAACTAACATTGAACATATTTAGCCTTGGGAACTTGGACAGCTTAGTCACGAACGCCAACACGAGTTTGCAAGATTTTGAGATCGTTTCGTATTTGATCATTAAAGGGTGAGGATCATGGCTGCATCCGCGTTTTATGCTACAATAGGACTGGACGAGCGCGTCCGCCCGTTGCATAAAAAGCTCGACAAAAAAATGTTTTACGACTATGCGGATTTGACGAAAAAAGAAAAGGACTATATGACGAAAGACATCGAGCGGATCGAGTTGACATACTTGTTGACCTCAGGGATCATCAATATTCAACCGTTCGTCAACGACGACTACCATTACGAAGGGGTTATGTTTATCACCGTTCGGCTGCGCCCGGAATCGAAGGATGCGCATGTTTCCGTGATCGGGGAAATCATCCAAAAAACAGTGCCCAATCCGGTTGTGATCGTGTTTGAAAAAGAAGGAAACGTTCGAATTGGAACATGCCGCAAGCGGCTGAACAAAAACGACCGGACTAAAGTCGTAGCGGAAGAATGGGCGTATACGCCGTGGTTTTCACTCGATCATGCTGACGAGACGGTCAAGCAGTTTCTTCGCGCCGTCCATATGACGAAGCTGTCGTTTGCCAACTTTTTTCGGTTTTATCAAGACATCCATCTGGCAGTGCAGGCGTTCCAGCACGCCAAAGCGATCGGCGCCTTTTACATCGCCGCTGATGAACAATCCAAACAGCTCGTCGCGCAAATTGAACAGGTGGAGATCGAAATCGCCAAATGGAAAAATGAAATGAAAAAAGAAACGCAGTTTAATCGAAAAGTCGAATACCATCTAAAAATTCAGCAGCTGACCAAACAAATCGAACAATGGAAGCAACAATTGCGCGGAAAGGAGCAGCACGATGGAGAAACTGGACGGAAAATCGCTCGACCTTGTCAAAACAAACATTGAAACGTTAAAGCAGCTATTCCCGGAAGTTGTCACGGAGGGGAAAATCGATTTTGACAAATTGAAGCTTGTTCTCGGCGAAGAGATTGAAACGCGCAACGAAAAGTACGAATTCACCTGGCACGGCAAAACACAAGCGATGAAACTCGCCCAAACGCCGTCCACTGGCACCTTGCGGCCGGACAAAGCGTCAAGCAAAAACTGGGAGACAACGGAGAACTTGTATATTGAAGGCGACAACTTGGAAGTGCTGAAATTGCTGCAAAAATCGTATTTTGGCAAAATCAAAATGATCTACATCGACCCGCCGTACAATACGGGGAAAGACTTTGTGTACAAAGACGACTTTCGCGACAATATCCGAAATTACAAAGAAATCACGCAGCAAACGACTAAGGCAAATACGGAGACAAACGGGCGCTACCATACCGATTGGTTGAATATGATGTACCCGCGGTTGAAGTTGGCGAGGAATTTGTTAACAGAAGATGGTGTGATTTTTATAAGTATAGATGATAAAGAAGTCGCTAATTTAAAAAAAGTACTTGATGAAATATTTGGGGAAGATAATTTTATTGCCTCAATCACGAGAAATACAAACAGTTCTAAAAATCAGTCCCTATTTGTCTCTGTAAGCCATGATTATTGCCTAATTTATGCACGTAATATAGATGTATTGTCTGAAAAACATTCTGAAAATAAGTGGTCTGTTCCCAAAAATAATATAGAGGAATATAAAAGGAAAATTGAAGAATTAAAAAATATGGGGCTCAGTAATGAAGAAATAACGGAAGAGTTAAAACAGCTCACTAAGTATCCGAGGTTTATAGATTTTGTTAACTACTGGTATATAGATGAAAAGGGAGTATATCGTAAAGATAACTTAGGTGGTGTAAGAAATGGAAATATGACTCCTATCATCAATCCTTTAACTGGCAAAGAGGATCCTGTTCCACCTGGGGGATTCAGATATAGTCCTGAAAAACTTGAGGAACTTATTAGGGATAATAGAATACATTTTCATACGGACGGGAGTTTACCAACAATAAAAAGATATTTAGATGAAAACCTTACTCAAAGACCTAAATCGATTATGTCGGATGATCAAAGGCCTGATTTTGCACTATTGAGAGAGTTTAATACACCATTTGATAATCCTAAACAGCTTGCTTTCATAAAACGAATATTGAGTGTAGGCGATGATGATTCCATTATTATGGATTTCTTCTCCGGCTCTGCTACCACTGCTCATGCGGTAATGCAGTTAAACGCTGAAGACGGCGGCAATCGCAAATTTATTATGGTGCAATTGCCAGAAAAAACGGATGAAACATCAGAAGCGTATAAAGCGGGATATAAAAACATTTGCGAAATCGGCAAGGAACGCATCCGCCGTGCTGGTGAAAAGATCGTTCAAGAAACGGGAAAGACCGATTTGGACATCGGCTTTAAAGTGTTTAAGCTCGATTCTTCCAATATTAAAGAATGGGATCCGGATTTTGAAAACCTCGAGCGAAACCTTTTTGACTTGCAAAACAACATTAAAGAAGATCGGACGAAAGAAGATTTGTTGTATGAGATTTTGCTGAAAATCGGGCTGCCGTTGACGGTGCCGATTGTGGAAATCGACTGCGGCGGCAAAACGATTTACAACGTCGCCTATGGTTCCGCACTCATTTGCTTGGAAGACGAAATCGATCTTGACCTTGTTCAGGAGATGTTGAAACACCGCTCTGAGCATATGCCGCCGAAAGTCATTTTTAAAGAATCCGGCTTTATGAGCGACGCGGTGAAAACGAATGCCTTGCAAACATTGAAAAAGCACGGCATCACGGATGTGAGGAGTGTATAACCGATGAAGCTGAAGTTTCACGCGGATTTGGACTACCAACGGCGCGCGATTGAGTCGGTGGTGCATATTTTCAAAGGACAGGAACTGAGTCAGTCGAACTTCACCGTTTCGTACGGCCCTGATGCGGGAATGCTTCAAACGGACTTAGGCGTCGGGAATCGGCTTGACCTGACGCCTGAGGAAATTTTAAAAAACGTCCAAGACATCCAGGTGAGAAACGGACTGCCACGCAGCGAACGGCTCGATGGCATGCATTTTACGATTGAAATGGAGACCGGAACAGGAAAGACGTACGTATATTTGCGGACGATTTATGAGCTCCATAAACATTATGGGTTTACAAAATTTGTTATCGTCGTCCCGTCAGTGGCAATTCGTGAAGGGGTGTATAAAACACTGCAAATCACCCGCGACCATTTTGAAGAACTGTACGACCGCACGCCGGTTGAGTACTTTATTTACGACTCGCAGAAGCTTGATCAAGTCCGCAATTTTGCGACGGCGACAACGATTCAAATCATGATCATCAATATCGATGCGTTCCGCAAAAGCTTTGAAGATCCAGAAAAAGAAGATAAAGCGAACGTCATTCATCGGCCGAACGACCGTTTGAACGGCTATCGCCCAATCGAATTTATTCAACAGACGAACCCGATTGTTATTATCGATGAACCGCAAAGCGTCGATACGACGCCGAAATCAAAAGAAGCGATCGCCTCGCTCAATCCGCTTTGCACACTGCGCTACTCGGCGACGCATGTGGATAAATACAATATGATATATCGCCTCGATGCGGTCGATGCGTACAATCAAAAGCTTGTGAAAAAAATTGAGGTCATGTCTGTCCGGTCCGAACCGTCGTTCAATGTGCCATACATCAAGCTCGTTGAGGTGAAAGAGCGAAAAGCGAAAATTGAGCTCGATGTCGAATCGCGCGGAAAGGTGAAGCGAACGACGAAAACGGTCAAATACGGCGATGACTTGTATGACGTTTCGGGGGAGCGCGAACTGTACCGCGGCTATATCGTCGAGCAAATCGATTGGACGGAAGGAAATGAAGCGGTTGAAATCAACGGCGATCGACTCAGGGTGGGCGACGCAATCGGGGATGTCGATGACGATGCCATCAAGCGGTATCAAATCCGCAAAACGATTGAAGAGCATTTAAATAAAGAATTGTGGCTTCGCCCGCGCGGGATTAAAGTGCTCAGCTTGTTCTTTATCGACAAAGTTGCCCATTACCGCGACTATGATCAAGAAGGCCAGCCGGTAAAAGGAAAATATGCGATCATGTTTGAGGAAGAGTATCGGAACTTAATGCAAAAGCCGAAATACCGTCCCCTCTGGGAAGATCCGGGCATTGACCAAGATATCGAGAAGGTGCATAACGGATATTTTGCCCAAGATAAAAGAGGACGGTTGAAAGATACAAAAGGAAATACAGAGGCGGATACGGATGTATACAACCTTATTATGAGAGACAAAGAACGGCTGCTCAGCCTCGATGAGCCGCTCCGCTTCATTTTCTCCCATTCCGCGCTCCGTGAAGGATGGGACAACCCGAACGTCTTCCAAATTTGCACGTTGAAAGACTCCTCCGGCACGTACGTATCGAGGCGCCAGGAAATCGGGCGCGGATTGCGGTTGGCTGTCGATCAAAACGGAGAGCGGGTGCATGACGATCATGTCAACATATTAACGGTGATGGCGAATGAGTCGTATGAAGAATTCGTCGCTACGTTGCAAAAAGAGATTGAAGAGGATACGGGCATTCGGTTCGGCAAAATTGAAAAGCATGTCTTTGCGAAACTCATCTATTTGGACGAGGCGACGGACGAGCCGGTGCAAATGGGTTATGATTTATCATTGAAGCTGTATGAGGAATTAAAACAAAACGGCTATATTGACAAACAGGGCAAAGCAACGGAAAAGCTCAAGCAGGCCATTGAAGACTACGACCTCCGTTTAGGCGACGAATTCCAGCCGTGGCGGTCGTCCATCGTGAAAGAGATCAAACGGCACTTGCAAGCATTGCCGATCAAAGATGGGACGAAAAAGAAAAAAGTCCATGTCAATATGGCGGTTCTCAATCAAGAAGAGTTTCGGCAATTGTGGGACAAAATCAAATACAAAACCGTCTATTCGGTCGATTTTGACAGCGAACAGCTCATTGACTTGTGCATCGCCGCCATTCAGGAAATGAAGCCCATTGAAAAAATCCGCATTGTCAGCCGGAAAGGACGGGTTGAGATCGACCATGTGACAGGCGTACAGGCTCAGGTGGTCAGCGAAAAAGTCGAGGATTACGTGAGCTTGCACCATACGCTTCCGGATGTCATCACGGAGCTGCAAAACCGGACGAATTTAACGCGGAAGACGATCGTGCGCATTTTGACCGGCTGCAAACGGCTCGATGATTTCAAAAACAATCCGCAGAAGTTTATTGAAGAAGTGGCAAACATCATCCAGCGCCAAATGAGGCTGTTGCTGAAAGATGGCGTGAAATATTACAAAATTGGTGATGATGCGTATTACGCGGTCGAACTGTTCCAAAACGAAGAGCTGCTCGCCTATTTGAACGACAACGCCATCCCGAGCGAAAAATCGCCGTTTGACCATATCCTTTACGATTCCGATGTGGAAGAGCGGTTCGCCAAACGTTTTGAACACGATGAGAACGTAAAAGTGTACGTCAAACTGCCAAGCTGGTTTAAAATAGACACCCCGATCGGTTCCTACAATCCCGACTGGGCGCTTGTCATCGAAAAGGATGGAGAGGAAAAACTGTACTTCGTCCTCGAGACGAAAGGACAGGAATGGGAGGACGAACTGCGTCCCGGTGAAGCAGCGAAAATTGCCTTCGCCCGCAAACACTTCCAAGCCATCGGAACAGACGTGGAATTCATCGGACCGGAGAATGATGTCGAGCGGTTTATGTTACGAGCCTTAAGCCGTTGAAGGTGGGGACAAAACAGAAGCCAAGCGGGCTTCTGCTTTGTCTTAGCATCACATTATGAATCGACCCGGTTGAATGCAAAATCTTTGAGACATCCAAGAGCACATTCCCGAGCAGCAACAGGGCGCTAGTGTATTGCACACTTAGAGAAATAGGAGTTGATAAAAAATGAGCTTCAAAGCGGAAGCGTTGCGAGTTTTCATCGCTTCGCCATCGGAGGCAGAAAAAGGAGCGGCACCGCACCGCTCTTTTTGTATTTTTTTGCTGGTCGACAAAGTTCGACGGCAATGTTTTACAAAAATTGACACAATCAAATTGAACGTGTTGCCTATAGTGGGGAGCTGATTCATTGTTTCAGCTCCTGTTTTTGGAAGAATGGTTGCTTCACAGAATGAATCCTTGACACGCAAGGGGAGCAAAGAGGGTTGCACCTATGGACATCCGCATTCGTAAGATCTTGGTCTTCCACCATTGATTGACCGGCTGGGTGCGGTGGATTCTCAATGCCAGCCTCCTGCTGGTGCTGGCGTTCAGTGGCTCACAAAGTCCTTTGTTCTTCCTCTTGTTAAGGTGCGAAATGTGAGTTGGAAAGTCGGTGAGTATATGGCTGCCTAATTACCTTTTGCCTTGGGAAAACTGATGGGTGACCAGCTTTTGATATAAACGATGGGTAGCCAGCAATAATTCATGGTTTCCCTGTCCAGTAATGCGCCCGTCTTCGACAACGAAGATCGTGTCTGCATCGGTGACGGTAGAAAGCCGATGGGCAATAATCAACGTCGTTCGACCTTTCATCACGTTTTTCAGCGCTTCTTGCACTAGGCTTTCTGAGTCGCTGTCCAAGTTAGAAGTGGCTTCATCTAATAGCAGGAGTTTTGGGTTTTTTAAGATGGCTCGAGCAATCGCAATACGTTGTCTCTGCCCTCCTGAAAGCTTGATCCCTCGTTCGCCGACTTCTGTTTCATAGCCATTCGGCAATTTTTGAATAAATTCGTGAGCGTTGGCCAGCCGAGCGGCCTGTTCGACTTCTTCATGCTCAGGCATGCTTTCGAATCCATAACAAATATTTTCTCGAATGGTGCTTGACAAAATGGGAATATCTTGAGAAACGTAGCCAATCGCTTGTCGCCATTTTTGTAAATCGATCTCATGGATAGGTATGTTTCCTAACAAGATTTGTCCCTCGTCTGGCAGATAAAAGCGTTCAATCAGTGAAAAAATGGTGGTTTTTCCGCCGCCGCTGGGGCCAACAAAAGCGTAAATTTTGCCTGGCTCAATGGTAAAATGAATGCCTTTTAGCACCGGTTTATCTTGATGATAAGAAAAGGAAACATGTTTGAACTGCAATGTTTGATTGAAGTCGGGTTCTTTTTGTGAGCCCAGCAGTTCCCGTTGCTCTTGAAAGATTTCATTAATCCGCTCTGTAGCCCCCAATGCTTTTTGAAAGGTGGTGAAAAAGGAAGCTGTAGCAGTGAAAGGCATGACAATTTGAAAAATATAAATGATGATGGCCGCAAGCTCTCCCGCCGTCAAATGCCCAGATGCAACCTGGGCGCCGCCATAACCGACAATGATCACGACAACGAGCATCATGACGGTGGCAATCATCGGTGAGATGACGGCATAGACTTTCGCTTCTTTCAAACCGAAGGTCATTAAATTTTTGATCTCTTGATCTCCTTTTTCTGCTTCCATGTGTTGACCGTTATAAGATTTCACGAGACGGATATCTTGCAAGATCCGGCCAAGATGTCCCGAAAACTTGGCCAGTTCATCTTGCGTGCGCAAAGAAATTTGATGCATCTTTCTTCCCAACGGCATGATGATGAGCATAGCAGCGGGAACGGCCAAAAAGATAAAGAGAGTAATTCGCCAATCAATCATAATCAGTAAAATGATGGAACCGATCACAGAGACGATGCCACTAAAAAATGTGACGAGATGGTTGGAAATAAGCAATTTGATGACTGCTGTATCTTGAGTAATGTGGCTCATCGTTTCCCCCGATTCATAGCGGTCAAAAAAGGAAACAGGCAAATGAAGGATGTGGTTCCATAATCGACTTCGAATCTGGGCTACTAGAGCTTCTCCGGCATACGACATGAGATAAAACGAGATGCCGCCTGCCGCCGTTTGAATGAGAAAAGCAGATAAGAGCCAAAAAATTTGTTGCCACTTCATTCCGCCATGGGCTAAGAGATCAATAAAGTCTTTCGCAAACAGGGGGATGATCAACCCAGCCCCGCTTTCAATCAATCCAAGAATGAGGGCGAAAGCAATGAGCGATTTGTTCAATTTTCCTTGTTTGAGCAAATACCAAAATGGTTTTGGACTGCCTTGTTTCGTTTCGATCCTATTTTTCATATCCACTGTTCTCTCCTTCTTTTGATTCCTTCATATCTATACCCATGTGCTCAAGACGTTGCATGTAGTCATCCATCGCTTGTTCAAGCCACTGCGTCTCTTCTTTGGAAAAGGGGAGGGGACTAAGAACATCCCATTCTTCTTTCCACTCAAAAGAATCCCATTGGTTCTGGTTAAGTAGCTCGGTAATCTTTTCAACGGTCTCCAAGCTCAAAAGACCAAAAGTAGAGCGCAGGAACGTTTCAATCATGTGCTGTACGTCAGGGTGGTCGGCGGGGAGTCCGTACAGTTCGTGAACTTGTTTGACGAATTGGGCATAGGATTTGATCATTTCGTTCTCTTTTTGCTTGAGTTCTTCATTATGGAAGATGGCATCAACCGTTTCTTGGTCTAGGTAATGTGTCATCAATCGTTTTTGATCATCTTCTGTTTGAATGCTGCGGATTAAGCTCATCAAGAGAAGGCTGTCAATTTCTCCTTCTTCCTCTAAAAGGGTGATGGCATATTCAATGGCTTGAATGGATCTTTCTAACTGTCTTCGTTTCTGTTCTAGCATGTTTTTTTCCAGCATCAACGTTTCTTTTAAGGTAAGGTCGTATGTTGGTTGGTGAATATATTGTCGAATCTCTTCCAAGCTAAGCCCAATAAACTTCAAACTCATAATTTTGTGCAATTGAAGAATGTCCTCTTCCGTATAGATTCGATGTCCTGATGACGGATCTTTCGTTGGCTGCAGCAGTCCAATTTCATCATAACACCGCAATGTCCGGATGGATACACCTGTCTTTTTGGCGATTTCGCCGATCGAATACGTCTCCATGACAGTTGTCCTCCTTCTTTCTTTTGCTAGTCTCTCCCTTATCATACACCCTAACGCAACTGGAGGTTCAAGAGGGAATTGCTTAAAGGAAGGCGGATCGCTCTGCCTTTGTGAATGGATTGATACACTGGAGATCATGTTGCACGATATAAAATACCTGAATCCGTGATAAAAACGCGTAACTTGATCAATGTCGGAATTTGACGAAAAAACGATGTAGGAAAATTCCTCCTTTTGTCGAAGTAAGTAGAGAGAAGGAGGATGTAAGGGATTTTGTCGAAAAATATTTTTTGGACACCCCTGAGAGGCCGAAAAGCCTTGATAGATCAACATTTCTAGAGGGAGGAACCTGGATGTCAAAATGGTGGATGATCCGCGCGGGCGATCGCAATGAACTGATTCCGCTTTGGCTGGAAAAGGGCATCGCATCGATCGGTTGGGCGAGATTGGGCGATCCGAAGCGCTTTCGGTCGAAAGAACAGCTGCAGCGAAAGGCGGATGAAGTGTTTGCCGAGTCAAAACCAAAATCGAGAACGAGTTGGGTGAATCAAGTATGGCGGTTTGCCCATGAAATCAAAAAGGGCGATCGAGTGATCACATATTCAAAAGAGAAAAGGGAGTACATTGTTGGAACCGTGACAGAAGAGCATTGTTACGATCCCTCCATCGGGCATCCCTATTATCCGAACATCATCCGGGTAAAATGGGAAAATGCGACAGTTCCAAGGGATTCGCTGTCAGACGGAGCGAAGAACAGTTTAGGTTCGACGCTGACGGTGTTTCGAGTGGACGAATGGGGCGATGAAATCGAGCAGCGTTTACACAGTGAACCCTTCTCAAAACCTCAACATGAAGAGGGGGAAACGGAAGAAATCGTTGAAGACCTTGTTGGAAAAGCGTTGATGATGATCCAAGACAAAGTGGACAAGCTTGATCCGTGGCAAATGCAAGATTTAGTGGCGGGCTTGCTTCAAGCAATGGGGTACAATGTGCAAGTGAGTCCGAAAGGCCCTGACGGCGGTGTGGATGTGCTCGCCTATAAGGACGCGTTTGGCTTTGAAAAACCTGTAATCAAGGTGCAAGTGAAGCATCGCAAAAGCGCCGCCTCGGCCCCGGAAATCCAGCAGCTTCTCGGAGCCAACCCGATTGATGCCAATTGCCTGTTCGTCTCCACAGGTGGTTTTACGTCCCACGCAGAGGCAGTCGCCAAACATAATTCCGTGAAACTGATTGATTTGGAAGAGCTGGTCAACTTGATTGTCCATTGGTATGAGAACATGCCCAGCGATGCGAGAGCGCTGCTTCCGCTGCAGAAAATGTATGTGCCTGAATAAAAGCCGTTTGGGGCCGATTTCCTAGAAGGCCGGTGAAAAAAGTACACCCTGAGGCAGGGATTTAGGGAGCTTATGTCGAAAAAGGAAGAAAAATCGTTGGAATGGAGCGTGAATGGATCATGAAAGCCCCCAAAAACCCTTCGACTCAGCCTCGGCTGTTTCAAGTCATCGACATGGAAGAACTCGTTCCTCCACATCATATCTTGCGCCAAATCAACGAAGCGGTTGACTTTTCCGTCATTCACGATTGGGTG
>NZ_PIJF01000051.1:0-22288 GCF_002809985.1 Geobacillus sp. WSUCF-018B | reverse complement strand
CACGCCTCAAAGAATAAGGATTGCTTGAAGCAGTCAAACTTCTTTGGAAGCCCCCACTTCAAATTTTCGCTAGAAAATTAAGTGGGGGTAGTTCACGCCATATGGACAACAATGTTCTTGCTCCCTTTTTGCACACATATACATCATAAAGACAAGCGGATGACAAAAGAGGAGGGGGAGCGCCCATGGCGCATTTCGGCTCGAAAGGATGGCTTGTGGCTGAGTTGAAAAAGGCGGGCATCGCCCGTCATCCGGTTGGACGGAAAAAAATTGAAACGTACAAGGCGACGGAGCTGTACGGGCTGTACCGAAAATATGTGCAGAAAACATGCTGAACCGGATGAAGCGATCCGGCTTCTTTTTTGGGGTACAATAGTTATAAGGAAAGGCCGTGAAGCCTTGATATGTCAACATTTCTAGTGGGAGGAGGGAGGTCGCGCCTCTTTGGCCAGGAAAGCGATGAAGAAAAAACGGTTTACGGTAGCGGAAGGGGAAACGATCGCCGCCTGTTTAGCGCGAATGAAACAGGAAGGCTACCGCCCCATCCGCCGCATCGAGCAGCCAATTTTCCGCGAAGTGGAAACGAACGGCGAAACGATGGTTGAGCCGTGCGGGCGCATCATCGAATTTGAGGGGGTGCGCGATGAGCCGTAGCAACAGGTCGTTAGCACGGTTGCCCGCCGCCGCCAACGATTTGAGGCGTCGGCCATAGCGGCAAATGGCGAATGGGACGTTGCAGCCGGTTGTCCGGGTCGCTACAATAAAGAAGGGGAAAAATATAAAGAGAAGGAGATGACGCCATGATTCATCACACATGGGCGACCCGGCCGACGATCAAAAAAGTAAAGTGCGTTCACACGAACGCGGAAAAGTACATGGTCAGCAATGTATTGACGCCGGGCAAGGTATATGAAGTGAAAAGCGAAACGGACGAGTTTTATTTTGTCATCGACAACAGCGGAAAAGTCGGCGGGTTTTACAAAGATTATTTTGAGGAAGTCAAATGATCGCGCCAATCACCAAGAAAAAACGGATGTCCAAAACAGGGCATCCGTTTTTTCGTTCAGCCGACGGCGCTTTGTTCTGCCGTCGGCGGTCCCACCCGACTTGCCGGCAACGTGATCGTCAACGTCGTCCCTTTTTGTACGGCGCTTTCGATCGTCCACGTTCCTCCCATTTGTTCGATGATTTTGACGGCGACCATCGCACCAAGCCCAGTGCCTTTTTCTTTTGTGCTGAAGTATGGCTCGCCGAAGCGGCGCACTTGTTCTTTCGTCATGCCGATGCCGTTGTCGGAAATGGTAATGACGACTGATGCCCCCCGGTTCTCAGCCGCGACATGAAGCGTGCCGCCGTTTGGCATCGCCTCAATGCTGTTTTTCAACAAGTTGAGAAAACACTGTTGGAAATATTGTACGTTTCCGATGACGATGCCATCTTCGAGGGAAGAGGATACATGGATCGAATGCATATGCGCCATTGGCGTAATCATTTGCAACACTTTTTGAAGCTGGGTGGACACATTAATCGGCTCGGTTTCTTTTGGCGCCGGTTTGGCAAACGTCAAATAGTCGCGGATGATGGCTTCCGCCCGCTCGAGTTCCTCTAAGGCGATGCGAATGTAGCGCTCTTCGGTTTCGCGCGGCAGCCGACCCGTTTGCAGCAGCTGGATGAATCCTTTGACGACGGTGAGCGGGTTGCGGATTTCATGGGAAATGCTCGCCGCCATTTGGCTGACGATCTCCATTTTTTCCATCTTCATCAGCTCTGCCCGAGCGAGCTGCGCCTCATGAAGCGTCTCCATCAAATAGACAGCGAACATCATGACGAACGGCGGCATCATAATAAAATACACGATATATGGCTTCGTTACCGGAAAATCAGCAATCATCACGGCGACAAATGTCGTCAGCACCGCGAGCAAAAACGTCAGCCACAGCGCAGTCAGCAGCTTGCCGGACCGGGGCAGTTTCCGAAACAGCGGGGCGGCGGCGGCCGCTGCCGCGAACATAATGGCATAGACGACCACTGTAAGTGGCTGAAAACCGTACAATATGGTGCGCGCACCCATCAAGAAAACAAACAGCACCGCCCCAACTGCGCCGCCGCCATACAATGTTCCAAGCAAAAACGGAATTTGCCGGAAATCATGGACGCACAGCGGATCCATGTAAATCGGAAATTTCATGCACAACACGGCCGCCAACGCCAAACAAACCCCAAGCAGCGCCCGGCCATAGAGCGGGCGCTGCCGGATCGCTCGACTATGGTCATAAATAAAGGAAAAGGCAAAGATCGTGACCAAAATATAAAATAAGTTGTTCAAGACGTGCTGGTTAATGTATAAACCGGCCATACGAAAAATCTCCTAACTGAATGGACCTTATCACCTTCCATTATAGCGAAAAGAGATTGAAAGAAAAATATGCATTGGCTATGTCCGATCTTTCGGCAGCCAAACCGCCAAGGCGCCAAACAGCGGCAGCGCGCTGCAAAGCATCATCAACGTGTTGAGCGACGACAAGTCGGCGATGTTGCCAAGCACGACGGCGCCAAGCGCCCCCATGCCAAATGCCAAGCCGACGATCAGGCCGGACGCCATGCCGACATGGTTTGGCAGCAGTTCTTGGGCGTAGACGACAAACGTTGCGAAGCTTAACGACAATACAAAGCCGGCGATCAGCAACAGCGGCAGCGCAAGCGAAAGCGGCGCGTGCGGCAAGGCGAGCGCAAACGGTGCGGTTCCAAGCGTCGACCAGAGAATCAAGTTGCGCTTGCCGAACCGGTCGGCGAGCGGCCCGCCGACGAGCGTTCCGATCGCACCGGCGATCATAAAGGCGAACAAGTACACTTGCGCCTCGCGCACCGAGATGTGGGCTGTTTCCATTAAGTAAAACTGATAATAGTTCGAGATGCCGGCCGAATACCACGAGCGGGCGAACACTAAAAAGACGAGCAAGGCAAGCGCAAACGCCACCGGGTGTCCGGGATCGGTGCGCTGCGCCTTTTTCGTTTGGCTTGGCGCCGGACGGCAGCCAAGTTCATGACCGTACCAGTGCGAAACGCGCCAAAGCAAGGTGATGCCGACAGCCGCGGCAAGCATAAACCAAGCGGCTCCCTTTTGGCCGAACGGCACAAAAATCAGGGCGGTAAACAGCGGGGCCAAGGCGTTGCCGGTATTGCCGCCGACTTGATAAATCGATTGGGCGAACGCCCGCCGCGCACCGGCCGCCAAATAAACGACGCGCGATCCTTCCGGATGGAAGACGGCTGAACCGATTCCGACCAACAGCACAGACAACAAGACAAACCAAAAATTCGGCGCCAAGGCGAGCCCGGCCATGCCGAGCAAGCTCGCCGCCATGCCGAGCGGCAAAAAACGCGGCGACGGCAGCCGGTCCGTCCATAAACCGACGACCGGCTGCATGACCGACGACGTCATGTTTAGCGCAAACGCAATCCAGCCGATTTCGGTGTACGATAGCTCCATCGTCGAGCGCAAAATCGGAAAGAGCGCCGGGATGACCGCCTGCATCGCATCGTTCAAAAAGTGGCCGAGGCTGATGCGAACAAAATCGGGTAGACGGTCATGCTGACGGCGCTTGTTCGTTCCGTATGAACCCCCATCGTTCTCCCCCGTTCCAACCATAGATCTTAATATGGCTAAATTATACTTGATCCTTGCCACCAGAGAAAGCCCCATTTCCCAGCGTGAGCGCAGGCAAGAGGGCGCTTCATTTTTGTCTTTTCAATCGCCAGCGCGGTAATTCAGCTTTTCTTTTCCAGATGCACTGATGACGAGCTCGACGTTTACGAATAGCGTGTTGTTATGGAGTGGGATGAGGCCGTTGATCTGATGTTTTTTCCAGAGATCCGGACGCTGGCGATACAGTTGCTCCGCTAGATTCAATATATCGATCTGTTGCTCTTTCCCAAGTTTATATAAGCGGTGGATTTCTTGTTTCACCGTTTGTTCCGCCAGTTTGGTCAGTTGTTTTCGTGAGAGCGGTTCACGCAGTTCGAGGAGATTTCCTTGCGCCTTGACGTTTACAGTAAAAGCATACTTTCCGTTCTTCACGTCGACCGACCACTTCGTTGTTGGATTATGGACGATTAGGGAGGCAACGGTTTTCTCTTTTTGCTTGACATAAATCGGGGTGCGCCGAACGTCCTGCTCCAACCAACGAAGCCCTTGCAAATCGGAACGGCCCTCGCATCCTTGCAGGCGGTAATCGTGAAGAAAACAAATGCCGGATATAGCCAACATTTGTTTTGGCTTCTTATTTTCCACCCAACGATTGTCTTCAATTGTTAAATAAGGGAGTCTAGCTACATCAGCTTTTTCATCCATCGCAGCAATCAATCGGCTGAGCCGGATCGGGCGGATAAACGAACTTTGCTGGAAGATTTCCTCAGGATTGGACAACAGTGAATAATATGAGGAAGCATTGAGCAACGGTGTTGCTTGAAATAAGTCGGAAATCGGCTCATCGGTCGCGTACACCCACGCCGTATGGCGAATTTCATTGTAACGGTTCAGCACGTCGATCACATCGGCCACGATGCCTTTTTGCAAGGCCCGTTTCGTAAAGACAATGCTTTTTACATGGCCCCATGACACCCTTTGTTGAATGGAAGGATAGATTTTGTCGGTCGCGATATTAAACGTTTCGCCAGCGGCTTTGCCGACGGAAATCGCCGCTTTTTCTCTGCCGCCCCCCGCTTCGACTTTGGCAAGGGCGGTGAAATCGATCAATTGCACGTAGGCGATTACTTGGCCATCTTTGTAGTCGATCCCGATTGAATGAATGTAGACAATGTGATCGATGTTGCGTGTGTCCCAGCAACCGCCAAGCAGCATGATAGAGGCGATGATGGGAATGACTCGCTTCCTCATTTTCGTTCCCTCTCTTTTGCAATGAGATCATTTGGACGGACAATGCGGTCGCGCGTGCGGAACTGCTTCCATGTGCTCGGGATAAACACTTTCCCGATATCTTTGGACGGCGGCGCCAGCGGCGTCAAGTACGGAACGCCGCAGGTGCGCAAGTTGACTGCATAAGTCAAGATGAAAAACAGCGACAGAATGAAGCCAAACAGGCCAAGAACGGTGGAAGCCGTCAGGACAATAAAGCGCAGCAAGGTGACGCTGCCGGCCATGTTTTGGTTGACGAGCGTGAATGTCGAGATGACGGAAATGGCGGCGATGACGAGTGTGGCCGGGGGGGCAAGCCCGGCGTTGATCGCCGCCTGGCCGATGATTAAGCCGCCGACGACGGACAGCGTCTGCCCGATGGCGATTGGCAGACGCATCCCGGCTTCCTTAAACACCTCAAACAAAATCATCATCACAAACATCTCCAGCGGCACTGGAAGCGGCACTCCTTGGCGCGACAAAATGAGCGTCGCCAATAAGGTGAACGGCAGCTGATCCGGATGGAACGACGTCAAGGCGACCCAGGCGCCCGGCAAATAAATGGCGACCGAAGTGCCGACGAGCCGAAGCAGGCGCTGAAATACGACAAACAAGAAAAACGTGTTGTTATCTTCCGACGTGTTCAGCAAAAACGTTAAATTGCCCGGGCCGATCAAGGCGGTCGGCGCCCCGTCGACCAAGATGATAAAACGGCCGTTGAGGAGCGAATTGACGGCAAAATCGGGCCGCCCGGTATAACCGAACATCGGGAACAAAGAAAACCGGGTGTCAGACAACCACTCCTCAATTTGATTGGTGCTTGTCACCGAGTCGATGTACAAACTGAGCAGACGGCTTCTCACCTCATCGATGATGGTCGTGTTGGCAATATCATCGACATAAAGGAGCCCGACTTTTGTCTGGCTGCGCGTGCCGATGACAAACGGTTCATAGACGAGCCGGTGCGAGCGCAGCCGCTTGCGGATGAGCGCCACGTTTTTGCTGATTTCTTCAATAAATCCATCTTTGGGTCCACGAATCGATACTTCCGTGTTCGACTCTTCCGGATCGCGGCTGGGCGGGCTGGCGAGCGGCATCGTGTACAAGACATCGGCTTCGTGAAAATAAATGAGCAAATCACCGCTAAACAGCTTGAAGTTGAGATCATCGATCCGCACTTCTTTTCCCATATACTCAAGCGCCGCCGGTTTGCGGGCCTCGATGTCAGCAGCCGTAAAGCACGGATGCTGTTCGCACAGTTCACGGAACATCGGATAGACGGCTTTTTGCAGCATTTGTGCATCGCACAGTTCCTCGCAATAGATAAACAGCAAGTGCACCACAGCCGCCGAGCCGTCAGGCAAAGAGGATGGAATCGCGGCTTCCGTCATGATGACATCCGGGCATTTGGCGTACATCGTGCGCAACGCCTCTTCGGAGATGATGACGGTCTCGAGCCCTGTGTAATCGTCTTTCAACCGCTTGCCTTCGGCGGCGCGCATCGGTCGTTTCATCCTGCCACCCCTCTTTTCTTTTTTCGGTATGCCAACAAAGCGAAACCACTTAACACAACGGACAGCGCAAGACTAAACAGCAGCGATGACGGCAGCACCCCATGTTTGACAAAATGCAAAAACTGTTCATCGCTGCCTGGCGCCAGCGCCGCCAATGTGATCGCCAAGTAAAGGACAATGAGCACCCAACGGCGGGTTTGCGGATGGCGGATCGGGAACAGCTCTACAATGAGCGCCATCGACAAGGAGATGCGGATAAAGGCGCCTGATATCCACTGGTAGATCGACATAAAGTCGACATGTTCAATGTACGTCCCTAAGCTGACCATCCGCCATTGCTCAAATGCCGGATAGCGAAGGCGCGTCGCCTGCTCGGGGCCAAATTCGGTGATGGCGCCAATCGTCGGCCCGATGCTCAGCCCGGCTGTGAAAACAGCGATGGCGGCAAGCGCCTTCCATGAAAACGGGCGAGGCAGGCGATGAGAAAGAAACAAAAGAACAATCACTTCCGCATATCCGGCCCCCGCGTACATCATAGCGCGCCATACAGGCTCCATGCCGTGCTCAAGCATTGGTTTGAGCAGTGAATAATCTTTATGCGGTGTGGTCGAGAGCATCACGAAAAAACCAAACACGATGACGAACGGGCAAATGATCATGGAAGTATTGGCAATCGAGTCGATGCCTTGGTACGAGTTATAAAAACAAACGGCCACGATGACCAAAATCAGCGCCCATCTCGGCGTCGCCGTCAAATAAGAGGTGGTGGTAAACGTGACCGTATCGTTTAACGTGACAAAACTATGAAGAAGCAAGAATGCGCTGCTGACACCGGCCATCGCATAAGCAGCCGCGCTCGAAAATCGGGCTTTGAGCCAGTCAAACAGCCGCTCGCCGTTCAGTTGTCGGATGGTGAAATAAAGCAGCGGCAGCCAAACGAGCAAACACGCCAACGCTCCCAAGGCGGCGACCCACGCATCGCGGTGGGCGGCCTCAAGCATAAAGGGGATGATGATGACATGATTCATCAGCCCGACTGACAGCATGACCATGAATAACAATTGCAGGGCGCTAAGCGGTTGTCCGTTCATCATGAATCCCTTTCTTTCCGTGCAATCTCCAAAGGGCGGGGGATGTAGGGCAAAAGGCTGCTGATTCCAGAAACCTTGCTGAACCGGCTTCTTTTCTGATGAAATGCCGCTGATTGGCTTTCTAAAACGATAGTGTTTCCAGTCCAGGGGAATTTATCCGTTCCAACGGCAAACCAACAGTGAAACTTCTCAGGCGGCAGGGGGCACAATACAGGGAAGAAAGGGCGAACATCACGGCATGCAAGGGGGGCGCAGCATGAAATGGCTTCATTTGACGATCGGCGTGAAGATTTCCAGCTGCCGCCCCACCCGGTGTATGTCCCGGTGACGCTGATCCGCGATGGCCAGCTGTTGGCAGACGAATTAGCGGAGCTTGGGAAAACGGAGCAATGGCTGGCCGCCAAACTGCAAAAACAAGGAATTGCCTCGCCAAAAGACGTGTTGATCGCCGAGTGGCTCGAAGGAGATGGGCTGTTTGTTCAGACGTATCAGCCCGCCGAGCGGCAACGGTCAACACGGCGGCAAACGGCGCCGGAATGAGATGAAGAAAGAATCCGGGAATGGATTCTTTCTTTATTTTGGAAAAAACTCTTGCCTTTCTTCCGTTTTATGTGTACTATTAGTTATAGTACGGTTGTAACAACGAGAGGAGGAGGGGAGGATGTTTGAGCTCGATTTACGAAGCCGGCAACCGATTTATGAGCAGCTGATGGAAAAAATGAAAGAAATGGTCATCCGTGAATTATGGCGGCCGCACGACCAGCTGCCATCGGTCAGGACGATGGCGAAACAGCTGATGGTCAACCCGAATACGATTCAAAAAGCATACCGTGAACTGGAACGCGACGGCTGGATTTATTCGATTCCAGGGAAAGGCAGTTTCGTCGCGCCGCGTTCAAAAGAACCAAACATCGAGGCGGTCGCTGCGGTCCGTGAGCAGTTTGTCCGCCTTGTCAAGGAAGCGCGGTTTTTAGGGGTGACGAATGAGCAGTTATGGCAATGGATTCGAGAAGGGGAAGAAAGAGGGGGAGAATCGTGATTCAACTTGTGGACGTGACGAAAATGTTTGATCGGTTTGCGGCCGTCAAGGGCGCGAACATGATGGTGCCAAAAGGAGCGATTTACGGGCTGCTCGGCCCGAACGGCGCCGGGAAAACGACGCTGCTAAAGATGATGGCCGGCATTCTCCGCCAGGATCGCGGGACGATTACAGTGGACGGGGAGGATGTGTGGGAAAATGTCCGGGTGAAGCAACGCCTTTTGTTTTTGCCAGACTTTGTCTACTTTTTTCCGCACGCGACAATTCGGCAAATGGCGGATTTTTACGAGCAACTGTACCCTTCGTTCAGCCGCGGACGGTTTCTGGAATTGCAGTCCGTCTTTGCGCTTGATCCAAACAAAAAGATTCAGCAGTTTTCCAAAGGCATGCAGCGCCAAGCGGCGTTTTGGCTTGCTTTTTCCGTCCGGCCGGACGTGCTTATTATGGATGAGCCGCTTGATGGGCTCGACGTATTCGTCCGTCGCCATGTGAAACAGCTGTTAATCGATGAAGTAGTAGAACGGGAAATGACCGTTGTCATCTCGTCACACAATTTGCGCGAACTCGAAGATTTATGCGGCATGGTCGGACTGATGGCGCACGGTGTGGTGCAGCTCGAGCGCGATTTGGATGAATTGCGAGCCGGCATGCATAAACTGCAGCTGGCGTTTCGTGATGGATTTCCGGGCGAATTGGCCGAACGCCTCGATATCGTCCACCGCGAGGAGCGCGGCAGCATCGTTCTTCTTATTGTCCGCGGGGAAAAGCGGCGCATAGAGGAGACGGTCCGCGCATTTCATCCTCTCATCCTTGATGTGCTGCCGCTGTCGCTTGAAGAAATTTTTATGTATGAAATGGGGGGCGATGCTCATGTCCGTGAAACAGTGGTCGGCTAACCGCGCCATGTGGGGGCAAAATCTTCGTCAAATCGGCTGGATTGCCATCATTCACTGGCTGCTATGGCTGGCGGCGATCGTATTGCCGATTGGGCTTTCGTACTCGCAATATGATCCAAAAGTCGGAAATGTGCCGCAATGGAAGAACGTATACTATATATCCAACGGGTTCGAGACGTTGATTGCTTGGCTTGTCCCGATCTTGGCGGCGGCCGGCGTGGTTCGCTATATGCATGAGAAACGGTCGGCTGATTTCATCCATAGCTTGCCCATCCGCCGCACCGAACTGCTTGCCGGGCAGATGCTTATTGGATGGCTCTTTTTGGCGGTTCCGCTCGTGTTGACCGCCTTGGTTGCGATCGGATGTCTGTACGGACTTGATCTCCCGTGGCCGATTGGAGCGGGGGATGTGGGACGATGGCTTGGCGAGACGCTTGTCGTAGAGACGGTGATTTTTGCGCTAGGTGTCATGGTCGGCGTGCTCGTCGGCCAATCGATCGTTCATATTGTGTTAACGAATATTGCTCTCTTTTTTCCGACAGGCATCATGGTGCTGCTGTTTAGCAATTTGCCGTTATGGTTGTATGGATTCCCTGATGGGTACTATTTATCGGGAAATCTGATGGATTGGGCGCTGCCGATTCGTTATGCGATGCTGACGGATCAAGCGATGAGCGCGGGGGAAGCCGGACTGTTGCTGCTGTTGTCGCTTCTGTTTTTCGGGGTGTCCATTTGGTTGTACGAGCGGCGGCCGACGGAAGCGGCCGGACAGGCGCTCGCCTTTTCAGTGCTTCGCCCACTGTTTGTGTATGGAGTGGCGTTTTGCATGTGCTTGACCGGCGGGTTCTACTTTGGACAAGTCCAACGGCAGTGGGGATGGATCATCTTTGGGTATGTTGCGTTTTCGCTTATCGGGTATGCCGTTGCGCAAATGGTCGTGATGAAAACATGGCGTGTTTTTCATAAATGGAAAGGGTATATCGCCTTTGCCGCTGTGATGTCGGTCTTATTTTTGACTGTGCGCCTTGATCCGGTTGGATATGTGAGACACGTTCCGAATTTGTCCGATATTGAGAAAGTCTATTTCGGCCAGTCGGTGATGAATTGGCAAAATCCTAACTTGATGGAAAGAGAGTTTGAAGCATTCGATCAGTTTTTGCGCACGAAGGACAACATCAAAGCTGTCAGGGCGCTTCATGCGCAGCTTGTGCACGATCAGCCGCTCCCGTCACGTTTTGGCAACGTCCGGCCGATTGTGATCGGGTATGTGCTCAAAGACGGCACGCGTCTCCTCCGCCGCTACGAAGTGCCGATTGAACCGTACATGCCGTATTTTCAGCGCATCATGGGCTCAAAAGAATATAAGCGGCAATATTATTTGCTCCTTCGCCCGAGCTATTCTCCGATCCGCCAAGTGACGATCCGCAATGTCGAAACGGGGCGTCCGGTGGTCGTGCTGGCCGATCCGAAGGAGATCGAGTCGTTTGTCCAAGCGCTCAAACAAGATTTGTGGAATGAGCCGGTGGAGGACATCATCGGCGGGGGGAGCATATGGCAGGGGGATATTGAATTGCTGCAAAGCGACGGCGATTCGTTTACCGTTCCCTTGTCTTCACACAGCACCCATGTTCGCGAATGGTTGCAACAACAGCATCATTGGGAGCAAATACAGAAAAGGTAATGCCCAATGAAGAGGAAAGGTGTCCCGTTGCTTTTGGGGCACCTTCCTCTTTTTGCCTCCGGCTGTTGGTCAAGACGTTTTGTTTTTTCGTTTCCACATCCAAACGTTCAATAGATCGAGCAATAGTGAAAGGACGAACAATGAGAAAATAAACAGTTCTGGTGCCTTCATTACTCGAAATGGGTTCAGCACGATATGCAACGATTGATGCAAGGTCATTCCCATCAACTGATCCATGCTTACCATCGTTCCTATGGCGAGCAAGGCAAACATCAGCCAAACAACAATTAGTTTCATGGTGTTCCACCTGCTGTTTTTCTTTAGTTTTTTCTATTGATCCAAAAGCGATTCACGGGCGTATGTCCTCCCGATTTCGTGTCCATAATGAGGGATAAAAAGGAAGCGGAGTGAGGAGGAAAAACATGCTGTTTCAATGGGGAATGGGCCGACAAAAAAAGCAGATCAATGACAGGGTGAAACAAGAAGGACCGGACCATAGCGGCGAGGCGGCGGACGTCCCGCAAGAGCCGATGTCAGCTGAATTAGCCGTCAACCTTGACATCATCCGCCAAACGACTGGACAAAGCAGCGATGTCGTCATCCGCCGGTTTTCGCTGGGCCAAGAGAGGCAAATCAAAGCAGCCATCGTCTTTGTGGATGGCCTTGTTGACGAAAAACATGTGTACGAGTTTTTGTTGACGCCGTTGCTGGAGGCGTCATTTCCACTGTCATTAACAGAAAAAGAATGGTTTCCGTGGATCGAACAAAAGTTGGCCGCGGTGGGCGGTGTGAAGCATGTCGTCGATTGGGAACACCTGTTTTTGGAGCTGTTTTCCGGAGAGACCATCATCTTGTTGGACGGGGTGCCGTCCGCTGTCAGCGCCAGCACCAAAGGCGGCCAATATCGTGCAATCGAGGAGCCACAGACGCAACTCGCCGTCCGCGGGCCGCGCGAGGGATTTACGGAGTCGTTGCGCGCAAACACCGCGATGATCCGCCGCCGCATTAAAAATCCCAATCTTTGGCTGGAAACGATGCAAATCGGCACCGTGACGCAAACGGATGTCGCGATCATGTACATCAAAGGCATTGCCAATGACGAGGTTATCGAGGAAGTGAGAGCGCGCCTGCGCCGCATTGATACGGACAGCGTGCTTGAGTCCGGTTATATTGAACAATTAATCGAAGATCAAACGTTTACGACGTTTCCGACGATCTATCATACCGAGCGTCCCGACGTGGTGGCGGCGAATTTGCTGGAAGGACGGATAGCGATTTTGATTCAGGGGACGCCGTTTATCTTGATTGTGCCGGCTTTGTTTATCCAATTTTTTCAAGCGGTGGAGGATTATTATGCCCGTTTTGATATTGCGACCGCTCTTCGTTTTTTACGCGTGTTGATTTTTTTTCTCTCGCTCGTCGCGCCCTCTATTTATATTGCTGCGGTGACGTTTCATCAAGAAATGATCCCGACCCAGCTCGTCATCGCCATTGCCGCCCAGCGTGAGGCTGTGCCGTTTCCCGCTTTTGTCGAGGCATTGATCATGGAAGTGACATTTGAGATTTTGCGTGAAGCGGGGATTCGGCTGCCGCGTGCAGTCGGACAGGCGGTGTCGATTGTTGGCGCCTTGGTCATCGGGCAGGCGGCAGTGGAAGCTGGGTTCGTTTCCTCGGCGATGGTGATCGTCGTTTCGATCACGGCGATCGCCAGCTTTGCGACGCCGTCGTTTGCCATCGCCATTCCAGCCCGTCTCATCCGCTTTGGGTTGATGTTTTTAGCAGCGATGTTCGGGTTTTACGGCATCATGATGGGGTTGTTGGTCATGATTCTCCATTTATGCAGCTTGCGTTCGTTTGGGGTGCCATACATGTCGCCGCTCGCTCCGTTCACCCCATCTAATATGGGCGATACCCTGTTTCGAATCCCGACATGGATGTACCGCGAGCGGCCGCGCCTGATTAACCAGAAAAATATCATTCGCCAATCAGGGGATCAGAAACCGCAGCCTCCGGCACCAACACGCCGGGAAAAGGAGGATGGATCATGAAACGATCTATCGCCATGTTTGTGTCCTTTTTTGTTTGTGCGCTGTTGCTGGCTGGCTGTTGGAGTAAAAAAGAGTTAACCGATTTGGCCGTTGTCATTGCCGTCGGCCTCGATAAAACAAAAGACGGCAGATATTTGGCCTCGTTTCAAGTCGTCAACCCGGGCAACGTTGCGGGGGCGCTCCAACGAGGAGGCGGAGCGGGCGGCGTGCCCGTTTCCATTTATACGTCGACCGGAGACACGTTGGTCGAGGCAAGCCGAAAAGCCTCGAAGAAGTTGTCGCGCATCCTGTATTACGCTCATACCAACTTGGTGGTCATCAGCGAGGAAGTGGCGCGCCAAGGGTTGAATGACGTATTCGATGCGGTGGAACGGAGCCACCAGTTTCGGCCGACAGCGCAGCTGGTTATTGCTCATGGCCACTCGGCGAAAGAGGTGTTAAGCGTATTAACACCGATTGATAAAATTTCCGCCAACCAAATTATTAAGACGTTGGAGTTTTCCGAGATGGCCCGGGGGCAGACAATCAACACTGATGTCTGGGGGGCGATTCGTGGTTTGACATCTTCAGGAAGAAATACAGTCGTGACGGGTGTTGTCATTGAAGGAAACCCACAGCAGGGCAAACGGCAAACAAACGTTCAATCCTCTGTGCCAGATGCTCGCATCAGCTTGGATGGACTGGCGTTATTTAAAAAAGACCGTCTTGTTCGCTGGGTGAACGGCTCAACGGAACGAGGCGTGCTTTGGGTGTTGGATCGAATTAAACAAACGAATATCACGATCCCCTGGAATGGAAAAAAAGAAGCGATTGGCTATCGAACCGTGCGGGTGAAAACAGAAGTCAAGCCCCAATGGAAAAAGGGAAGGCCATCGATTTTGGTTCACATTCAAACGGAAGGAGATATCAGTGAAGCATACGTTCCGATTCGTTTGGATGACTACCGGCAATTGTTCCAATTGGAAAAGGCCATTGGCCGGGATATTGAACGGGAAGTGAGACAGGCGATTGAAACGGCCCAGCATGAAAAAACGGATGTTTTTGGTTTTGGCGAGGCGGTGCATCGCGCCCACCCCCGCCTGTGGAAAAGAATCAAAAAAGAGTGGGATGACCGCTATTTCCCTCATCTTCCGGTGACAGTGAAAGTAGAGGCTTCCATTCGACGCACAGGATTGCGGAATACGCCATACATCAAATAAGCGTTTTCGGCTCAAAAACTTGGATACGGTGGAGTGAGGAGCGATGGAGCGAGATGGAACATAGTAAAATCAATATGCGCCAGCTGTTTGTCCTGATTGTGTTGTTTGAGCATGGCAGTGCGATCGTCATTCCGCTCGGCGTCAGCGCCAAGCAAGATGTGTGGATCGCCATTTTGCTCGGTCTGGCGCTTGGGCTGTTGCTGTTTTTGGTTTACCAGCGTTTGTTTCATTATTACCCCGATCAGCCGCTTACTTCCTATGTGACACATATCGTCGGCAAGCCGCTCGGCAAGTTGTTGGCGGTTCTCTATATTACCTATTTTTTCTATATCGCCGCCCGTGTGTTGCGTGATTTTGGCGAACTGTTGCTCACGTTTGCCTATCCGGAAACGCCGCTGTTTGTTTTGAATGCCCTTATGGCTATGACGGTCATGTACAGCGCCTATAAAGGCATCGAAGTATTGGCGCGCACCGGCGAACTGCTTTATACGTTATTGCAAATACTGGCGGTTGTTGGATTCATCTTGGTTATCGCTTCCGGACTTGTTGATCTCACCCAGCTGCAGCCGGTGCTGGAGGAAGGGTGGAACCGAGTGTGGAAAACGGTGTTCACGGAAACGTTGTACGTTCCGTTTGGTGAGATGATCGTGTTTACGATGTTGTTTCCGTATACGAACAACCCCGCGAAAGTGAACCGGGCCGCCATCGCTGGCATGGTGTTGACCGGGTTGAACTTGGCGGTCATTGCCGCGATCAATATGGCTGTTCTCGGCCCGGATGTTGCGTCTCGCTCGTCGTTTCCGCTGCTTGATACGATCCGCCGCGTGCAAGTCGCCCATTTTTTCGAGCGGCTTGATGTTTTTTTTATGATCGCGCTCATTATCGGCGGGTTTTTTAAAATCTCGATCTTTTTTTATGCCGGAGTCGTCGGGGCGGCTCATTTATTCGGCATTTCAAGACATCAACGAATCGTTTATCCGCTTGGGATGCTTGTGTTGCTGCTGTCGGTTGCCATTGCCAGCAACTATGTTGAACACATCCATGAAGGATTGAAAATCGTCACGTGGTACTTGCACATCCCGCTGCAAATCATCATTCCGGTGCTCTTGCTTGTGATTGCGGCGATTCGCCGGCGGTTTGGATCATCGGCAAAATAAGAAAAACGGACTAGAAGATTTATGCGGCAGCAAGCAGGAAAATCAACAAAAGACCGCGAATACCAACAATAATCTGTTCCCAATGGGAACAATGGGCGAAATGTGGTGCTGAACATGCAACCCGAAGGCGGGGTGGAAACAACCCGGCGCCGATGCGCGTTTTTGTTTCGGGAAGCCGGTGTCAGCTGAAGGCTATTGATTTTGATTATAACGAAAAAGGGTTGAACGATGGTGAAGGCGAATGTACAGGCGATCGATCAGCTAGACGCGGAACAGTTGGGCAGCGGCATGGTGATTACCGACCGTCAACTTTCGATTGTTGCGGTCAGCGAACCGACGCCAAGATGGCTCGGATTTGCCAAAAACGAATTAGTCGGGCGGCCGGTCGGCGTTCTGTTTTCAGCCGAATGGTCGGCCGCGTTGTTGGACGGCATCGCCGAGGCGGTAAAAAAGGACGGATGTTGGCAAGGAGAAGCGCGCCATGTGGCGAAAAGTGGGAAAGCATACATGAGCTGGATGAACGTCTATCGGTTGTCAGGCAGCGAGGGAGAATGGCTCGTTTGGCATTTTGTTGAACAAACCGCTATGCCTCCGGCTGATCGACCGACGCCGTCTGAGTTGCTTGAGGTCATTTACGATTCCGCCCCGTTCGCTGTTGTTCCGGTGGCGGCGGACGGAACCGTGCAAGATTGGGGGCTTAGTGCAGAGCGGCTGTTTGGGCGCCGAAAAGAAGAGGCGGTCGGCCGCCCGATATGGTCGCTTTTTCGCTGCGGCAGCCAAACATGGCTTCCGTTTCCTCCCCAAGAGCAGCGATGCGGCGAAGGGATGGTGCAGCGCCGGGACGGCACGTCCGCAAATGTCGCCTATACGGTCATTCCCGTGCTTCAGGGGGACGGATATATCGTCCTTGTCGAAGACGAGACGAAGCAAAAGCAAAAAGAGGCGGAGCGGCGGCGCCAAGTCGAGCTGGCGAAAAAAATTCAGCACAACTTGTTGACGCCGCTCATTCAAAACGAGGCGGTGACGATGGATGCCGTCTATATTCCATCCGATGATTTGTCAGGCGATATTTACGCTTGCTATCAAATCGACCTGTACCGCTACGGGGTGATCGTCATCGATGTGATGGGACACGGCATTTCGTCGGCCTTGGTGAGCATGTTGCTTCGCTCGCTTTTGCGCGGGTTGATCGTGCGCGTCATTGACCCGGTCTCGGTGGCGAGCGAGCTGGAGAAGCATGTGCAAACGTTGTTTCCTGATGAGGCCAACAACATCCGCCACCTATTTTCCATGATTTATTTAGTGATTGACACGAAAGAGCGGAAAATTGAATATACGAACGCCGGCCATCCGGCTGGGCTGCTCGTTTTGGACGACGGAAGCGTCCATGAGTTGGACAAAGGCGGTTTGGCGATCGGCAGCCCGTTTTCCTTGCCGTTTGAAAAAGGGGTGATTCATTACGACAAGCGGGCCCGCCTCCTTTTGTATACAGACGGCATTTTAGAGGAGATCGATCCGTCGATTTTGCAAAGCATTGAAAAAATTCGCTTATGTACGCAAATGTGCCGCCATTTGCCGGATAAACGCTTCCTCGAGCGTTTAATCAGCCAAGGTCCGCCGCTCGTCAGCCCTTCCGACGACATTTGCTTATTGTCCATCACGGTTCATGGATAGGAGGGGCGCTTGGTAGTGTGTGAATGGATCGTGCGCTGCCGGGCGGACGAGGAAGCGGTTTTGGTTTGCCATCTCCTTGCGGAGCAGGCTGCTTCGTTGTTTGCGGTCCGTGATGCGGAATTGTTTGTGTTGGCGGTGCATGAAGCGGTCGTCAATGCCGTCAAAGCGGTTCAACGGGCGGGGATGGAGGCGGGGACGATTTCGCTCTCCTTTTTTGTCACAAGCGCTGATGTGGCCGTGGCGGTTGAGGACGAGGGCGGCGGCGTTCCAGCGGAAGTGATCGAGCAGCTTGATCAAATGACGCTCTCTGATGTATTGCTCGCCGAATCGGGGCGAGGGTTGCTATTCATCCGAGAAATTATGGATGACGTTATGTGGGTTGAGCAAAAGGGCGGCCGTCGGATGCTTGTCATGAAAATGAGTCGGAATGCAACATAACGGTCTTTGGTGCCATGATGCACCCATGTGATCGGAACGAATGCGGGTGGTGGCCGAGGGCAAGGCATGGCTGGTCAACGATAGGGGGATACAATGAAACAGCATCGGTTGTCGTTTGAATTGGAAATGGTTGTAGAACGCGCATACGAATGCATCAAGCTAACTGGACGGCTCGCCTATGATACGCAGCTCGCGGCGGAACAAAAGCTGGCGACGGCGATGGCTGCTGTCAAGCGCCGCCTTGTCGTTGTCGACGTGAGCGGCCTTCGATTTTTGGACAGTACTGGATTAGCGCTCCTTGTCCGCTTTTTTAAGCAAATCGTCAGCGAAAGCCGCGCCATGGCCATCGTCGTCCGGGATAACGCGGCTATAGAAAAGGTTTTGTTGATAGCCAAGCTCAACCGGCTGCTGCCGATCGTTGGCGATGAACAACAGCTGTTGTCCCTTGCACCGCCAAGCTCTTTCGACCATATTAGCCAGGAGGCGCTTTATTCGGCATGGCGTCAGCGTTCGTCATAGACATGGCTCTCATGCCGAATCAACTGGAAGATTTCACATTTCGCTGGCCCAAAAGCGTGTCGTCTATTTTTCCGACTGCTGAAGGCAAGGTGTGACGGAAGACGGAATAACCCCCTGCTTCCCAGACCCATGCATGGGTCTGGGAAGCGGTGTTGTTCAGTCACCCGGCCAGTCGGGCATCTCGATCGAAACGATTGAACAGACCAGTTGTTCCCCTATTGCCGCCGATGGCCCCCGCGCGATGAGACATTCGTTCGGGGGTTTTGTTCCTCTTGGCCGGGAGCATCTCCGCTTCTGCAAATGCATTCTCATTGTCAAATAAATATTTCGGGTTTAGAATAAAATGATACACAACGATGAACGGCGGCTGGGCCCTGCGATCGGAATGGAGAGGAGAGTGGCGCAGACATGGGGCGGGTGCTGATCTATTTGCGGCCATATGGGAAGTGGATGGCGTTAGCTTGGTTGTTTATGTTGACCGAGCTGATCATCGAGCTTTGGCAGCCGCTGTTGATGGGGAAAATCATCGACGATGGTGTCATGAAACAGGATGTTGCGGCCATTTTCACGTGGGGAGCAGTGATGCTCGGGGCGTCGCTGTTGGCGTTTGCCTCAGGCATCGCCAACTCATTTGCCGCAGCCTACGTCGGTCAGGAGTACGGATTTGCGCTGCGGACGGCGCTGTTTGCCAAAATTCAATCGTTTTCGCTTGCGCGCATCGAGCAGTTGTCGCCGGCCTCGCTCGTCACCCGGATGACGAACGATGTGACCCAAGTGCAAAACATGTTGTTTATGAGTTTGCGCATCGCCTTGCGTGCGCCGCTTCTCGTCGTCTTCGGCGTCGCGATGGCGTTTGTCGTTCATGCGCGCTTGGCGCTCGTTTTGGCGGTGGCTGTTCCTCTGTCCGCTGTTTTTTTTATTGTGGGTTGTACAAAAGGCGGCGGCGTCCTTTTCCGCCGTCCAACGAGCGCTTGACCGTGTCAACGGCGTAATGCGTGAAAATTTGGCCGGCATGCGACTCATTAAAGCGTGGATGAGAAAAGAATACGAAGAGGAGCGATTTGCGGCGGCGAACGATGCGCTGATGGAGCGGACAATGAGTGTGCTTCGCCTCGTGGAGACGATCACGCCGGTGTTGCTGATCGTGATGAACACCGCCATCGTCGCCGTTCTCCTTTTTGGCCGCCACCATATCGAGGCCGGGACGGCGAGCGCTGGGCAAGTCGTCGCCATCGTCAACTACGCGACGCGGGCGACGGCTGCGTTGTCGATGTTTACATTTATTACGATGGCGTTTTCACGGGCGCGCGCCTCGGCCGCCCGCCTCGCTGAACTTCTTGAAGCCCCGGGCGAGCGACACGGGGCGGATGCGGGCGGCGGTCCGGCCGTTCAGCGCGGGGAAATCCGGTTTGAGCACGTTTCGTTCCGTTATCCGTCGAGTCCGCGCGAGGCGCTTTCGGACGTGTCGTTCGTCATCCGTCCGCATGAGACAGCCGCCATTTTAGGAGCGACAGGGGCCGGCAAATCGACGCTTCTTCAGCTGATTCCCCGGTTGTACGAACCAAGCGGCGGGCGCGTGTTGATTGATGGCGTCGATGTGCGCGAGTTTTCCGCCGAACAGCTGCGGACGGCGGTGCGCTTTGTCCCGCAGGAAGTGCTGCTGTTTTCAGGGACGGTCGCGGACAATCTCCGCTTTGGCAACATCACTGCGTCGATGGAAGAACTTGTGCAAGCGGCTCGCGATGCACAAATTCATGAAACCATCACTCGGTTTCCGGATGGATACGACGCACGGATCGGTCAAAAGGGTGTCAATTTATCAGGCGGGCAAAAGCAGCGGCTGTCGATCGCCCGCGCCTTGGTGGGGCAACCGCGCGTTTTGCTTTTGGATGACAGCACAAGCGCGCTCGATGCAGAGACGGAAGCAAAGCTGCTCGCAGCGTTGAGGAAGTATGCATGCACGACGGTGATGGTGACGCAAAAGGTGAGCACCGCGATGGCGGCGGATACGATTTTGCTTTTGGAAGACGGCCGCCTGATCGCACAAGGAAGCCATGAACAACTGCTGGCGACGAGCGACCTGTATCGACGCATCGTCGCCACGCAGGAAGGAAAGAAGGGATCGGTGGATGTCACTACGGCATAGTCCGCACGGAGCGCGTGTTGGCGCAAGTCCGCAGCGGGCGAAAAACAGCGTCGGCACGTTGCGTCGGCTATGGGCCTTTATCGCTCCGCAAAAGCGAAAGCTGTTTGCGGCCGTGGCTATGGTGATGGCCAGCTCGGCGTTGGCGCTTGCTGGGCCGTATGTCGTTGGCCGGGCGGTTGATTCGTACATTGTGGAACGAAAAACGGATGGATTTTTCGCAACGCTCATTTTGCTTCTGGCCATTTATTTGGTCCTTGGGGCGGCGACGTTTTGGCAAAACTATTGGATGATCGATGTCGGCCAGCGGACGGTGCGCAGCATTCGCGAGCGGTTGTTTCATCATTTTCATGAGCTGCCGATTTCGTTTTTTGACCGACGCCAGCAAGGCGAACTCATGAGCCGGATTACAAACGACATCGACAATATGAGCCAGACATTTAACAGCACGGTTGTCCAGGTCGTCTCGAGCACGTTGACGTTGATGGGCGCTATGGTGGTTATGCTTTCACAAAGCGTTGTGTTGACAATCGTAACGCTTGTTGTCGTGCCGCTCATGTATGTGGGCATGCGCTGGATCACCAACCGGACGCGGGTGCGTTTCCGTGAGCAGCAACGGGCGCTCGGAGAGATGAACGGCTTTATCGAAGAGGTCATTTCCGGACAGAAAGTGGTGAAGCTGTTTTCCCAAGAAGAGCGGATGGAGGAGGAATTGGCCCGCAAAAATGCCGAGCTGAAACAAGCCGGTTTTTGGGCGCAAACGTATTCCGGCTTTATTCCGAAGCTGATGAACTTTTTAAACAACTTGAGCTTCGGCTTGATTGCCGTTGTCGGCGGATGGCTGGCGGCGAAAGGGACGATATCGGTCGGGACGATCGTCGTGTTTGTCGAATACGCCCGCCAGTTTACCAGACCGCTTAATGACCTGGCCAATCAATGGAACACACTGCTGTCGGCGTTGGCCGGCGCTGAACGGGTGTTGGAAATTTTGGATTTGCCGGAGGAAGAGGAAGACGAGCGGGAAGCGGTGGTCTTGGACCGGCTTGATGGACGCATTGAGTTTCGTCAAGTCGTCTTTTCTTACGACAAACAGCGTCCGGCGCTTCGTGATGTCACGTTTTCCGTCTCACCCGGGGAGACGGTCGCGCTTGTCGGTCCAACTGGAGCCGGCAAAACGACCGTATTGCAGCTGTTGACCCGCTTTTACGATCCGGACGAAGGCGTCATTTTGATCGATGGACGCGACAGCCGGACGATCAAGCGAGCAAGTTTGCGCCGCCACATGGCGTTTGTGCTTCAAGATGCGTTTTTGTTCGCCGGAACGATCCGCGACAACATTCGCTACGGCCGGCTTGAGGCGACCGATGAAGAAGTCGAGGAGGCGGCGCGCCAGGCGAACGCCCACTCGTTTATTATGAAGCTGCCGAACGGCTATGACACCGTTTTGACCTCGGGAGGAGGCGGGATCAGCCAAGGGCAGCGGCAGCTGTTGGCGATCGCCCGGGCGATGATCGCCGACCCGGCCATTTTGATTTTGGACGAAGCGACGAGCAACATCGATACAGTGACCGAAGTGCGCATTCAAGAAGCGCTCGCCCGGCTCATGAACGGGCGGACATGTTTTGTCATCGCCCATCGGTTGAACACGATTCAACATGCCGACCGCATCGTTGTGCTCAACGAAGGCAACGTGATCGAACAAGGAACGCATGAAGAACTGTTGGAAGCAAAAGGATTTTACTTCCAATTGTATCAGCGCTATTGGTTGCGCAATGTGCAGCAGGCATAACTGTATGGTGTTCACGTTTGCGGAGGACTTCAGATGAATGCGTGTCTCCTCCATGCGAACTCGAGTGCTCAAGAAAGGAAGAGTGGGTCAACTACCCCCACTTCGCTAACGCTTGAAGTGGGGGCTTGCAACTCCCCAGAAGTGCGAGCGGACTTCGTCCTCCTTCCTTGACTTGGGGTTGCATC